>NZ_JBFAKH010000011.1:0-144783 GCF_040655635.1 Streptomyces sp. NPDC050388 | reverse complement strand
GTCGACGGCGACGCAGAACCGGTAACGGTCCGGCTCGGGGTATGGATCTCCAACACCCGCGCGAGGCGCGACAAACTCACCGCCCCTCGCCGTTCGATCTACCCGTCGGTAGCATCCTGCTCATGGCAGACAAGCAGCAGGCGGACCCGGCGGCCGAGCAGAACAGCGGGCAGCGGGCCGAACAGAAGACCGAACGCAAGGCCGAGCGGAAGGTGGCCCGGCTCACCAAGCGGATCAACGGCTTCGCCACGGCCCACGGCGGCGCCGAGGGGCAGATCGCCTACCTGGGACAGCGCGGCGCCCGGATCGTGCTCGTGGGTGAGGACGGCAACTGGGGCGACCTGGTGGCCCACTCCTGCGCGATCGCCGAGAAGGCGGTTGAGAGGGCGGGGATCACCCTCCACGAGGACTTCGACGGCGAGTTCGCGGCCAAGGTCAGGACCGGCCCGTACGAGTGGACCCGGATGGCGGGCAGCCAGATCGGCGGCCCGGCCAACGGCTGACCCCGGGCCCGCCGGCCCGCCGATCGGCCCACCGGCCGTCCGCGGCGGGCACCGTGTCGGACGCGCCGCAACACCTCGACCCCGGTTCACCCGTTAGAGACCTGTGACAGCAGGCACAGCGTCTTTCGTGGGGAGCCCGGATGATCGACACGCCGTCCCTCGTGGACCAGTACTGCCACGGCGTCCTGCGCACCGAGCTGGGCCTCGGCACCTTCGAGGCCCAGCTGGTCCGCACCGAGGGCCCGCCCGCCCCGGGGACCACCCTGTTCGACACCCAGACCGGCTTCGCCGTACGCCGCTGGTGCCCGCCCCTGCTCGGCCTGGAGCCGCACTGCCCGCCCGCCCGCTATCTCGCCCGGCGCCGCGAACTGGGCGTGGCCGAGACGGCCCGACGGCTGCTGCGGGCCAGCGGCATCACCACCTACCTGGTCGACACCGGACTGCCCGGCGACCTCACCGGAACGGCCGAGCTGGCCGCGGCGGGCGCCGCCGAGGCCCACGAGATCGTGCGCCTGGAACAGCTGGCCCAGCAGGTCGCCGACACCTCCGGCACCGTGGAGTCCTTCCTCGCCAACCTCGCCGAGTCCGTGCACGGAGCCGCCGCGCACACCGTCGCCTTCGCCTCCGTCGCCGGCACCCGGCACGGGACGGCGCTCGCGCCCGAGCCGCCGGGGCCCGGAGAGGTGCGCGGCGCGGCCGCGCGGTGGCTGGCCGCACGCCGGGTCGGGGACGAGCCGAGCGACCCGGTGCTGCTGCGGCACCTGCTGTGGGTCGCCGTCGCCTCGGGCCGGCCCCTGCAACTGCACGCGGGGCTCGGCGCGCCCGGCAGCTCCCGGGCCCAGGGCACCGATCGGGGGTTCCTCGACGGGTTCGTCCGGGCCACCGCCGGGCTCGGCACCGACCTCGTCCTGCTGCACGGCTACCCGGACCACCGCCACGCCGCCCACCTGGCCGGCGTCCACCCGCACGTCTACGTCGACTCCGGCGCCGCCCTGGCCCGCACCGGAGCCCGCGCGGCGACCGTCCTCGAGGAGGTCCTGGAACTCGCCCCCTTCGGCAAGATCCTCTTCTCCAGCGGCGCCCGGGGACTGCCCGAACTGCACGTCGTGGGCGCCCGGCTGTTCCGGGAGGCGCTCGGCCGGGTGCTCGGCACCTGGGTGGCCGAGGGGGCCTGGTCCCCGGAGGACGCGCAGCGGGTGGCCGGGATGATCGCGTCGGGGAACGCGGGACGGGTGTACGGACTCGACTGACGGCTGCGGACCGGACAGACGGCCACGGGCCGGACCGAGGGCCGGGGGCCTTGCGGCCGCGGCCCCGCGGGCTCAGGCGGTCGTCAGCTTCGTCTCGGTCGCGGCGTCCGCCGGGCCCGGCAGATCGGCCACGCCCTCGGGCCGCTCCCGAAGGGACAGCAGCACCCGCACCACCCAGATCCACATGACGCAGGAGCCGAGCATGTGGGCGCCGACCAGGACCTCGGGCAGGTCCGTGAAGTACTGCACGTAACCGATCACACCCTGCGCGAGAATGATCAGGAACAGTTCGCGGGTGCGGTGCAGCGGGCGCTGGGGGGCGTCGACCGCCTTGAGCACGAACCACAGGGCGAACGTCAGCGTCGCCACGATCCACGCCAGCACGGCGTGCACCTTGCTGACCATCGCCGAGTCCAGCGGCATCCGCGCGACCTCGCTGGAGTCACCCGCGTGCGGTCCCGAGCCGGTCACCACCGTGCCGACCGCGATGACCAGGACGGACGCCACCACCAGGAACCACACCAGCTGCCGCACGGCTGCGCCGACCAGCGGCCGGGGCTCCCCGTCGCCCTCGCGGACGCGCTGCCACATCACCGTGGCCACCGCGATCAGCGCCGAGGAGAGCAGGAAGTGCGCCGCGACCGTGTACGGGTTGAGGCCGACGAGGACCACGATGCCGCCGAGGACCGCGTTGCCCATCACGATCCAGAACTGCGCCCAGCCCAGCCGGGTCAGGCTGCGCCGGTACGGCTTCTGGGAGCGCGCGGCGATGATCGCCCAGCCGACGGCGGCGCACAGCACGTACGTCAGCAGGCGGTTGCCGAACTCGATGACCCCGTGCAGACCCATCTCCCGGGTGGAGACGAGCGAGTCGTCGGTGCACTTGGGCCAGGTGGGGCAGCCCAGCCCGGAGCCGGTCAGCCGCACGGCTCCACCGGTGACCACGATGACCACCGCCATGACGAGCGCGGCGAGGGCCGCCCGCCGGACCGTCCGGGGGTCCGGGGTCCAGCGTGCGGCGATGAAGGCGAGCGGGTTGCGCAGGATCGCCTGGGCGTCGGCGCGGGTCACGTTTGGCACGCTTCCCATCGTAGGGCGCCGCTTGTGCACGCTTTCACGAGGGTCCCGGTCGGCAGGCCGTCAGTACCGGGGAGCCCTCTCACTCCCAGCGGAAGAAGCGACCGGCCGCCGCGAGCCCCGCCACCGCCCACACGGCGAGGATCCCCAGGTCGCCCCAGGGCAGTCCCGCCCCGTGCTGGAGCACGTCCCGCAGGCCCTCCGACAGGGCCGCGATGGGCAGCAGGCCGAGGACGTTCTGCGCGGACTCCGGGAAGGTGTCCAGCGGCACGACGACCCCGCCGCCGACGAGCAGCAGCAGGAACACCAGGTTGGCGGCGGCGAGCGTCGCCTCGGCCTTCAGGGTGCCCGCCATCAGCAGGCCGAGCCCCGAGAAGGCGGCCGTGCCCAGCACCAGCAGCAGGAGCACGGCGAGCGGATTGCCCTGCGGCGACCAGCCCAGCGCGAACGCGATCACCGTGAGCAGGACGATCTGGAGCACCTCGGTGACCAGCACCGACAGCGTCTTCGCGGTCATCAGCGCCCACCGCGGCAGCGGTGAGGACGCCAGCCGCTTGAGTACCCCGTACCGGCGCTCGAAGCCGGTGGCGATGGCCTGCCCGGTGAACGCCGTCGACATCACCGCCAGGGCGAGGACCCCGGGAGCGAGGAAGTCCACGGCCTCGCCCTCGCCGGTGTCCACGATGTCCACGGTGCTGAACAGCACCAGCAGCAGTGTGGGGATGACCACGGTGAGCAGCAGCTGCTCGCCGTTGCGCAGCAGCATCTTCGTCTCGAGCAGGGCCTGAGCCGCGATCATGCGGGGGAGCGGCGCCGCGCCCGGCCGCGGCGCGTGGGCGCCGGTCCCCGTGGCCGCCGGAGTCACCTGATCGGCCTGATTCACCGGATTCACGAACGCAGCTCCTTGCCCGTCAGCTCCAGGCTGTGCCGTCCCGGGGGTCGACCCCCGGACCCCCGGCCGGTCCTGGTGTATGCCCGATTCACGAACGCAGCTCCTTGCCCGTCAGCTCCAGGAAGACGTCCTCGAGGGTGTGCCGTTCGACCGAGATCCGGTCCGGCAGCACGCCGTGCTGTGCGCACCAGGACGTGACCGTGGCGAGCAGCTGCGGGTCCACATCGCCGACGACCCGGTACGAGCCCGGGGTCGTTTCGGCGGCCTGGGAACCGGGCGGCAGGGCCTTGAGCAGGGAGGCCACGTCCAGCCCCGGCCGGCCCGAGAAGCGCAGGGTGTTCTCGGCGCCGCCCCGGCACAGCTCCTCGGGGCTGCCCTGGACCACCACCCGTCCGGCGTCGATGATCGCGACGTCGTCGGCGAGCTGTTCGGCCTCGTCCATGTGGTGCGTGGTGAGGATGACGGAGACCCCGTCGGTGCGCAGATCCCGTACGAGGTCCCAGGTGGCGCGGCGGGCCTGCGGGTCGAGCCCGGCGGTCGGCTCGTCCAGGAACACCAGCTCCGGGCGCCCGACCACGGCCATCGCCAGCGCGAGCCGCTGCTGCTGGCCGCCGGAGAGGCGCCGGTACGTCGTACGGCCGCAGGAGCCGAGCCCGAGGCGTTCGATCAGCGCGTCCACGTCCAGGGGGTGGGCGTGCAGTTTCGCCATGTGGCGGAGCATCTCGTCGGCCCGGGCGCCCGAGTAGACGCCGCCGGACTGGAGCATCACGCCGACCCGGGGCCTGAGCGCGGCCGACTGCCGGACCGGGTCCAGGCCCAGGACGCGCACCGTGCCGGAGTCCGGCCGCCGGTATCCCTCGCAGGTCTCGACCGTGGTCGTCTTGCCCGCCCCGTTGGGTCCGAGCACGGCCGTCACGCCCTGCCGTGCCACCAGGTCGAGGCCGTCCACCGCGGTCTTCGTGCCGTACCGCTTCACCAGGGCCTGCACCTGGACCACGGGCTCACTTCGCATGGGTCACGATTCTAGGGACGCGCCGGGGTCCCCGGACGCCGGGGGCGGGTGCGGGCATGCCGGGGAGGGTTCCGGAAGCGGCGCCGGGAGCCGCTGCTCCGATCGGTCGAAGATCGTTTCCGCAGGTCGGATTAGGTTCACCTAAGTGATGCAGTGCACCCGTGGCGTGATCGGGCGCGGCTTGCCCGGTCCTGATGAATTACGCAACAATGGCGTTGTGAAAAAGGTTGGCGAGGCTCCCCAGGAGGAACTTGCGACCGGTGAGCGGTCCACCCGCAACCGGGTCGCTCGGTCCGTGCTGGACCACGGCCCGTCGACCGTCTCCGAACTCGCCGAACGGCTCGGGCTGACCCAGGCGGCCGTCCGCCGCCACCTCGACGCCCTGGCCACCGACGGCATCGTGGAGGCGCGCGAACGACGGGTCTACGGGGCACGCACCCGCGGGCGCCCGGCCAAGGTCTTCGCCCTCACGGACTGCGGGCGGGACGCCTTCGACCAGTCGTACGACAAGCTGGCCGTGGACGCCCTGCACTGGATCGGCGAGCAGGGGGGCGGCGACGAGGCGATCGCGGCGTTCGCCCGCGCCCGGATCGCCGCCCAGGCGGGCGCCTACCGCGAGGCGGTCGAGGCCGCGGACCCCGAGGAGCGGACCCGGGCGCTGGCCAAGGCGCTCAGCGCGGACGGGTACGCTGCCACGGCGCGCAGCGCCCCCGACCCGCAGCAGGGCGAGCAGCTGTGCCAGCACCACTGCCCGGTCGCCCACGCGGCCGAGCGGTTCCCGCAGCTGTGCGAGGCGGAGACGGAATTTTTCGCCGAGCTGCTCGGTACTCATGTGCAGCGGCTGGCCACCATCGCGCACGGTGACGGTGTCTGCACCACCTTCATCCCGAAGGGTGCGCAGGCGGCGACGCCCGCGCCACGGTCCGCCAGGACCGCACGCACCCCAGAGACTTCGAAGACTTCTGCGAAGAAGACTTCGCCGCACACCCACAACGCATCTGCAAGCACGGCCGGGAGGAACCCCGCATGACTCTCCCCACGGAGACTGCCCACCCCGAACTCGAGGGCCTGGGTAAGTACGAATTCGGCTGGGCCGACTCCGACGAGGCAGGCGCCGCGGCCAAGCGCGGTCTGAACGAGGACGTCGTCCGCGACATCTCCGCGAAGAAGAACGAGCCGGAGTGGATGCTGAAGCTGCGGCTGAAGGGTCTGCGGCTGTTCGACAAGAAGCCCATGCCGAACTGGGGCTCGGACCTGTCGGGCATCGACTTCGACAACATCAAGTACTTCGTGCGCTCCACCGAGCAGCAGGCGGCCTCCTGGGAGGACCTGCCCGAGGACATCAAGAACACCTACGACCGGCTCGGCATCCCCGAGGCGGAGAAGCAGCGCCTGGTCGCCGGTGTCGCCGCGCAGTACGAGTCCGAGGTCGTCTACCACCAGATCCGCGAGGACCTGGAGGAGCAGGGCGTCATCTTCCTCGACACCGACACCGCGCTGAAGGAGCACCCGGAGCTCTTCCAGGAGTACTTCGGCACCGTCATCCCGGTCGGCGACAACAAGTTCGCGTCGCTGAACTCGGCCGTGTGGTCCGGCGGGTCGTTCATCTACGTCCCCAAGGGCGTCCACGTGGACATCCCGCTGCAGGCCTACTTCCGCATCAACACGGAGAACATGGGCCAGTTCGAGCGGACGCTGATCATCGTCGACGAGGACGCCTACGTCCACTACGTCGAGGGCTGCACCGCCCCGATCTACACCTCGGACTCGCTGCACAGCGCCGTCGTCGAGATCATCGTCAAGAAGGGCGGCCGCTGCCGCTACACGACGATCCAGAACTGGTCGAACAACGTCTACAACCTGGTCACCAAGCGCGCCGTGGCCTACGAGGGCGCGACCATGGAGTGGGTCGACGGCAACATCGGCTCCAAGGTGACGATGAAGTACCCGGCGGTCTACCTGATGGGCGAGCACGCCAAGGGCGAGACCCTGTCCATCGCCTTCGCCGGCGAGGGCCAGCACCAGGACGCCGGCGCCAAGATGGTCCACATGGCCCCGAACACCTCGTCGAACATCGTCTCCAAGTCGGTGGCGCGCGGTGGCGGCCGTACCTCCTACCGCGGTCTGATCGAGATCGGCGAGGGCGCTCCCGGCGCCAAGTCCAACGTGCTGTGCGACGCGCTGCTCGTGGACACGATCTCCCGCTCCGACACCTACCCCTACGTCGACGTCCGCGAGGACGACGTGTCCATGGGCCACGAGGCGACCGTCTCCAAGGTCTCCGAGGACCAGCTCTTCTACCTGATGAGCCGCGGTCTGTCCGAGTTCGAGGCGATGGCGATGATCGTGCGCGGCTTCGTCGAGCCGATCGCCAAGGAACTCCCCATGGAGTACGCGCTCGAGCTCAACCGGCTGATCGAGCTGCAGATGGAAGGCGCGGTCGGCTAACACCCCACGCCGTTCCGTCAAGCCCCTTACGCAAAGGAAAGCGAGCACTACGACAGCCATGGCTGAGGCTCAGAACATCCCCGTGGGTTCCACCACCGCGGGCTCGATCGCGGTCGCCGCCGAGTCGACCGTCGCCACCCGCATGAGCGCGCCCCCGTCCTTCGACGTGGCGGACTTCCCCGTCCCCCACGGCCGTGAGGAGGAGTGGCGGTTCACCCCGCTGGAGCGGCTGCGCGGTCTGCACGACGGCACCGCCGCCGCCACCGGCGAAGGCGTCAAGGTCGCCGTCGACGCGCCCGAGGGCGTCCGCGTCGAGACCGTCGGCCGCGACGACGCGCGGCTCGGCCGGGCGGGCAAGCCGGTCGACCGCGTCGCCGCCCAGGCGTACTCCGCCTTCGAGCAGGCCTCGGTCGTGACCGTGCCGAAGGAGGCCGTCCTCACCGAGCCGATCCGCATCGCGGTGCACGGCGAGGGCGGCGCCGCCTACGGGCACCAGGTGATCGAGCTCGGCGCCTTCGCCGAGGCGGTCGTCGTCATCGACCACACCGGTGACGCGGTGCTCGCCGCGAACGTCGAGTACGTCCTCGGCGACGGCGCCAAGCTCACCGTCGTCTCCATCCAGGACTGGGACGAGAAGGCCGTGCACGTCGCCCAGCACAACGCCCTCGTCGGCCGCGACGCCTCCTTCAAGTCGGTCGTCGTCACCTTCGGCGGCGACCTGGTCCGGCTGCACCCCCGGGTGGCCTACGCGGGCACCGGCGGTGAGGCCGAGCTGTTCGGCCTGTACTTCACCGACGCCGGCCAGCACCAGGAGCACCGCCTCCTGGTCGACCACAACGTTCCGCACTGCAAGTCGAACGTCGCCTACAAGGGCGCGCTCCAGGGCGACGACGCGCACGCCGTGTGGATCGGTGACGTGCTCATCGAGGCCAAGGCCGAGGGCACCGACACCTACGAGATGAACCGCAACCTGGTGCTGACCGACGGCGCCCGCGTCGACTCCGTGCCCAACCTGGAGATCGAGACCGGTGAGATCGTCGGCGCCGGCCACGCCTCCGCGACCGGCCGCTTCGACGACGAGCAGCTCTTCTACCTGATGGCCCGCGGCATCCACGAGAAGGACGCCCGCCGCCTGGTGGTCCGCGGCTTCTTCGCCGAACTCGTCCAGCAGATCGGCGTCCCGGACATCGAGGAGCGCCTGATCGCCAAGATCGAGGAGGAGCTGGAGGCGGCGGTCGCATGACCTTCCAACGCGCCTGCGGGCTGAGCGAGCTGGAGGAGGACACCCCGAAAAGGGTGGAACTCGACGGCACGCCGGTCTCCATCGTGCACACCGAGGGCGAGGTGTTCGCGATCAACGACATCTGCTCGCACGCCAACGTCTCCCTCTCGGAGGGCGAGGTCGACGACTGCCACATCGAGTGCTGGCTGCACGGCTCGCGCTTCGACCTCCGCTCGGGCAAGCCCGACAGTCTTCCGGCCACGCGCCCCGTCCCCGTATACCCCGTAAAGATCGAAGGGGGCAACGTCCTTGTTGACGTACGCGCCTCCCTCACCCAGGAGTCCTGAGGCACCCATGGCAACGCTTGAAATCCGAGACCTGCACGTCACCGTCGAGGCCGACAACGCCACGAAGGAGATCCTCAAGGGCGTCGACCTCACCGTGAAGCAGGGCGAGACGCACGCCATCATGGGCCCCAACGGCTCCGGCAAGTCGACCCTCGCCTACGCCCTGGCCGGTCACCCCAAGTACACCGTCTCCGGCGGCAGCGTCACCCTCGACGGCGAGGACGTCCTGGAGATGTCCGTCGACGAGCGCGCCCGCGCCGGACTGTTCCTCGCCATGCAGTACCCGGTCGAGGTCCCCGGCGTCTCCGTCTCCAACTTCCTGCGCACCTCCGCCACCGCCATCCGCGGTGAGGCGCCCAAGCTGCGCCACTGGGTGAAGGAGGTCAAGGAGACCATGGAGCGCCTCCACATGGACCCCGCCTTCGCCGAGCGCAACGTCAACGAGGGCTTCTCCGGCGGTGAGAAGAAGCGCCACGAGATCCTCCAGCTGGAGCTGCTCAAGCCCAAGGTCGCGATCCTCGACGAGACCGACTCCGGCCTGGACGTCGACGCGCTGCGCATCGTCTCCGAGGGCGTCAACCGGGTCCGCGAGTCCGGCGAGGTCGGCACCCTGCTGATCACGCACTACACGCGCATCCTGCGCTACATCAAGCCCGACTACGTCCACGTGTTCGCCGACGGCCGGATCGCCGAGTCCGGCGGCGCCGAGCTCGCGGACAAGCTGGAGAACGAGGGCTACGAGGCTTACGTGAAGGGTGGCGCATCCGAGTGACACAGCTGCCGGGCCTCCTCGACACCGAGGCGATCCGCAAGGACTTCCCGATCCTGGACCGCCAGCTCCACGACGGGCGGAAACTGGTCTACCTGGACAACGCGGCGACCAGCCAGAAACCCCGTCAGGTACTGGACGCGCTCAGCGAGTACTACGAGCGCCACAACGCCAACGTCCATCGTGGCGTGCACGTCCTCGCCGAGGAGGCCACGGCGCTGTACGAGGGCGCGCGCGACAAGGTCGCCGCGTTCATCAACGCGCCCAGCCGCGACGAGGTGATCTTCACCAAGAACGCCTCCGAGTCGCTCAACCTCGTGGCGAACATGCTCGGCTGGGCCGACGAGCCCTACCGGGTGGACCACGAGACCGAGATCGTCATCACGGAGATGGAGCACCACTCCAACATCGTGCCGTGGCAGTTGCTCGCGCAGCGCACCGGCGCCAAGCTGAAGTGGTTCGGCCTCACCGACGACGGCCGGCTCGACCTGTCGAACATCGACGAGATCATCACCGAGAAGACGAAGATCGTCTCCTTCGTGCTGGTGTCCAACATCCTGGGCACGGTCAACCCGGTCGAGGCGATCGTGCGCCGCGCCCAGGAGGTCGGCGCCCTGGTGTGCATCGATGCCTCCCAGGCCGCGCCGCACATGCCGCTGGACGTCCAGGCCCTTCAGGCCGACTTCGTGGCCTTCACCGGCCACAAGATGTGCGCTCCGACCGGCATCGGCGTCCTGTGGGGCCGCCAGGAGCTGCTCGAGGACCTGCCGCCGTTCCTCGGCGGCGGCGAGATGATCGAGACCGTGTCGATGAGCTCCTCGACGTACGCCCCGGCCCCGCACAAGTTCGAGGCGGGCACCCCGCCGGTCGCGCAGGCGGTCGGCATGGGCGCGGCGATCGACTACCTGAGCGCCATCGGCATGGACAAGATCCTCGCCCATGAGCACGCCATCACCGAGTACGCCGTCAAGCGCCTGTCCGAGGTCCCGGACCTGCGCATCATCGGCCCCGCCACGGCCGAGGAACGCGGCGCCGCGATCTCCTTCGTGCTGGGGGACATCCACCCGCACGACGTGGGCCAGGTCCTCGACGAGCAGGGCATCGCGGTCCGGGTCGGCCACCACTGCGCGCGGCCGGTCTGCCTCCGGTACGGAATTCCCGCAACCACGCGAGCGTCGTTCTATCTGTACTCCACGCCGGCCGAGATCGACGCTCTGGTCGACGGACTGGAGCACGTACGGAACTTCTTCGGCTGAGGGGCTGGCGAGCGATCGCATGAAGCTGGATTCGATGTACCAGGAAGTCATCCTGGACCACTACAAGAACCCGCACGGGCGGGGCTTGCGGGATGGCGACGCCGAGGTGCACCACGTCAACCCGACGTGCGGCGACGAGATCACGCTGCGCGTGAAGTACGACGGCACGACGATCAGAGACGTCTCCTACGAGGGGCAGGGCTGCTCCATCAGCCAGGCCTCCGCCTCCGTGCTGAACGAGCTGCTGGTCGGAGAAGAGCTCGCCAGGGCGCAGAGGATCCAGGAGACCTTCCTGGAACTGATGCAGTCCAAGGGGAAGATCGAACCCGACGACGCGATGGAGGAGATCCTGGAGGACGCGGTCGCGTTCGCCGGGGTCTCCAAGTACCCGGCCCGGGTCAAGTGCGCCCTCCTCAGCTGGATGGCGTGGAAGGACGCGACGGCCCAGGCGCTGGGCACCGACGCCGAAAGGACAACGGCATGAGCGAGACCGTGGAGATGAAACCGGCCTCCGAGGAGGAGGTCCGCGAGGCCCTGATGGACGTCGTCGACCCCGAGCTGGGCATCGACGTCGTCAATCTCGGCCTGATCTACGGCGTCCACGTCGACGACGGCAACGTGGCGACCGTCGACATGACCCTCACGTCCGCGGCCTGCCCGCTGACGGACGTCATCGAGGACCAGGCCAAGTCCGCGACGGACGGACTGGTCAACGAGCTGCGCATCAACTGGGTCTGGATGCCCCCGTGGGGCCCCGACAAGATCACGGACGACGGCCGTGAGCAGCTGAGGGCGCTCGGCTTCAACGTCTGAGACGACACACGGCCGGCCGGCCGGCTGCACGCACGTCGGAGGAACGGCGGGTGATCCCCCTGTGGGGATCACCCGCCGTTCCTCTTTTTCTTTCTCCGTGCTCGTGCGGCCGTCCGTTGTGTACGCTCGTACACATGGGATACCTGCTGCTCGCCGGAGCGATCGTCGCGGAGGTGGGCGCCACCACCGCAATGAAGTACAGCGACGGCTTCAGCAGACTCTGGCCCTCGCTGCTGACGTTGCTCGGGTACGTGATCTCCTTCACCCTGCTCGCGCAGACGCTGCGGACCCTGTCCATCGGCACCGCGTACGCCATCTGGGCCGGGGTGGGCACCGCCGCCATCGCCGCGATCGGCATCCTGTTCATGGGGGAGGGGCTCACCGCGGTCAAGGCCCTCGGCATCGCGCTGATCATCGTGGGCGTGGTCGTGCTCAACCTCGGCGGCGCGCACTGATGGCCCGGCGGTACGACCCCGAGCGGCGCCGGCGGATCATCGACGCGGCGATCCGGGTGGTCGGCAGGAGCGGCATCGCGGGGCTCAGCCACCGCAGCGTCGCCGCCGAGGCCGACGTGCCGCTCGGCTCCACGACGTACCACTTCAAGACCCTCGACGAGCTGATGGTCGCCGCGCTGCGCCAGGCGAACGAGGGCTTCGCCAAGGCCATAGCCTCACGCGGCGGCCTGGAGGACACGCGCACCGACCTGGCGACCGAACTCGCCGGGCTGCTCGGCGAATGGCTCGCCGGCGAGCGCACCGGCGTCGAGCTGGAGTACGAGCTGTATCTGGCCGCCCTGCGCCGGCCCGCGCTGCGCCCCGTGGCGGCCGAGTGGTGCGAGGACGTCACCATGCTGCTGTCCCGCCGCACGGACCCGGTCACGGCCCGCGCCCTGGTCGCCCTGATGGACGGCATCTGCCTCCAGGTACTGCTGACCGGCGCGCCGTACGACGAGGCGTACGCGCGGGAGATGCTGGACCGGGTCATTTCCGGTACCTGAGACGGCACGACGCCGGTTCGCATCGCCGGGCCCTCCCTGGTTAGGTTGCCCTCATGACCGACACGACTGCTCAGAGCACCACCGGCGCGGTGGCCGCCGGCCTCGCCACCCTCGCCGCCGACGGCACCGTCCTCGACACCTGGTTCCCCGCCCCCGAACTCTCCGACGCGCCCGGCCCGTCCGGCACCGAGCGGCTGTCCGCCGAGCGCGCCGCCGAACTGCTCGGCGGCGGCGCGACCGCGGCGCTCGGGCCGGACGCCCGCCGGGGCGTCGAGGTGGTCGCGGTCCGCACGGTCATCTCCTCGCTCGACGCGAAGCCGGTCGACGCCCACGACGCCTACCTGCGCCTCCACTTGCTCTCGCACCGCCTGGTGAAGCCGCACGGCCAGAACCTGGAGGGCATCTTCGGCTTCCTCGCCAACGTCGCCTGGACCTCGCTCGGCCCGGTCGCCGTCGACGACGTCGAGAAGGTGCGGCTGAACGCCCGCGCCGAGGGTCTGCACCTGGCCGTGACGTCCGTCGACAAGTTCCCCCGGATGACGGACTACGTCACCCCCAAGGGCGTCCGCATCGCCGACGCCGACCGGGTCCGCCTGGGCGCCCACCTCGCCGAGGGCACCACGGTCATGCACGAGGGCTTCGTCAACTTCAACGCGGGCACCCTCGGCACCTCGATGATCGAGGGCCGCATCTCCGCGGGCGTCGTCATCGGCGACGGCTCGGACATCGGCGGCGGTGCCTCCACCATGGGCACGCTGTCCGGCGGCGGCAACGTGATCATCTCCATCGGAGAGCGCTGCCTGATCGGCGCCGAGGCGGGCGTGGGCATCCCGCTCGGCGACGAGTGCGTGGTCGAGGCCGGTCTGTACGTCACCGCGGGCACCCGCGTGACCATGCCCGACGGCGAGGTCGTCAAGGCCCGCGCGCTGTCCGGTGCCTCCAACATCCTCTTCCGCCGCAACTCGCTCACCGGCACGGTCGAGGCCCGCCCGAACAACGCGGTCTGGGGCGGCCTCAACGACGTCCTGCACAACCACAACTGACCACCGGCGGCCGTGACCTGCGGCCGCCTAATCGATCAACGCTCCGACCTGATGCTGAGCTGTCGGCAGTTGTCGACGTTGGTCATCGTTGAGCGCCCTTCCACGGCCCGAGGACGGCCCGGGAGGGCGCTCGTGCGTGAGCACCGCATTAGGAGTTCGATCCGCGTCCGCTCTGGCTGCTGCTGCCGAATGGTGCGATGGACGGACAGAGACGCTGGTGTACGCCCGTGTCCGGCGTCGTTGATGTCATTCGTGGATGTCAGGAGCCCTCTGATTCGCTCGGTGTTGCAGGAGGGTGGGCTGGGTATACCACCGCTGTCGCGGGGAACGGGTCGGGTCCGAACTCACCGCGTCGCACCAAGCCCAGGTACGCCGGTATAGGTGATCCCGAAGCGCTACGAAGCCGGATTCGGACAGGCGAGCCGTAGGTAGCGGGACAACTTCTCCCCGAGGAGCTGTCCATGTCTACCTGGCTCTGGGTTGTTCCCGTGGCTGGGATCCTCGTCCGCTCTGTCCTGGTGACGTTCATCGCCGTGGTTGCCGTCCTCTCGCCTGACGAGAAGCGTGCTCAGCGAGCCGAACGAACCCTGCGCGTTCTCTTGCGGCGGCGCCGCATCTAGGGCTCGTCCGGCGGATCACGGGCCGAGCCAGGGCCGGACCGAGGCGAGGGCCGGCCAGTGCCCTAATCGTGTTGACCGCCCCCGGCAGGCAGTGCTGGAGTCGGCACGTGGACAGCATCCCCGCCAACCGGCGGCTCTGGAACCAGATCAGCAGCGCCTACCAGCACGAGCACGACCCTCAAATCGGCGCCGCACCCCGGCTGTGGGGCATGTACTCCATCCCCGACGTGCACCTGCACGCCTTGGGCGACGTCACCGGCAAGCGCGTCCTCGAACTCGGCTGCGGCGCCGGCCAGTGGTCCAGGGCGCTCGCCGCCGAGGGCGCCACCGTGGTCGGGCTCGACCTGTCCGAAGCCCAACTCGCCGCAGCAGCCCGCGCGATGGGAGCGGCCCACTACCCGCTGGTGCAAGGCGCCGCCGAACAACTCCCCTTCGCCGCCGACAGCTTCGACCTGGTGTTCTGCGACTTCGGTGGGCTCAGCTGGGCGCCCCCGCACCTGGCCGTCCCGCAGGCCGCACGCGTCTTGGGCCGAGGCGGGCGCCTGGTGTTCAACGTCGCCAGCCCATGGTTCGAAGCTTGCTACGACGAAGCCGCCAGCCGTGTGACCACGACGCTGCAGCAGGACTACTTCGGGCTGAACACCATCGCCGAAGACGACGGCGCGACCAGCTATCAGCTCACCTACGGCGACTGGGTCAAGGTCCTGCGCGGCGCGGGTCTCATCATCGACGACCTCATCGAGCCGCGGCCCGAACTCGGAACGCCCAACGGCTACAACGAAACCGACCCACCCGACTGGGCACACCGCTGGCCGGCGGAACTGCTCTGGGTAACCCACAAACCGTAAGTTCCGCCGCGCCGAGACGTGAAGGCATCCCCTCGCCGGACAGGCCCTGGCAAGGTGCTCGCTCTCAAGTCACAGCATCGTGTAGCCCGGTGCTTAGAAGATGCGGGCAAGCCTTGGTGAGTTCGTCCGATCGGCCTATGCCGGCACCGTGCCGGACCGCTGAACGCCGCTGCCGTCCGCCGTCGTTGCCGTCAGCGCTGCCGTCACTGCCGTCGGCTGCAGCACCGTGTGCTAGGGGCTCGATCGGGATTTGTTGCTCGCCTCGCCGCTTGTCGTCGTGGCGGCCGGGCAGGGGCGCTCACGGCGCCCCTGCCCGGCGTCGCTGATGTCGGCGACCTTCTGATCCGTAGCTCTATGTGGATCGGTCGGTGGCGGTCATACCGGTTGCGCTGAGGTTCTGTAAGTGCGTTGCCGACCGAGGGCGGTTGCTGTGGTTGCTGTACTTCACTGCTGTACAGCTCCTGTTGTCGGGGCGGTCGGCCCTTCGGCCTAGGCTGCGCCTATGTGGAAAGAAGCTGCTGCCGAAGCCTTGCCCGAGGTCGAGTTCCGCGCACCCGTTGACGCGACTGCTCTAGCCGAGGCGGAGCGGCGCCTTGGCCGAGGCTTGCCGGCGCAGCTGACTGCTCTGCTGATGGAGACCAACGGGATGGTCGGCGAGTACGGGACTGACGTCGTATGGTCCCTGGATCGGATTGTGGAGCAGAACCTGCTGTTCTGGTCCCCCGATACGTTCCCCGGCCTGTACATGCCCTTCGATCCGCTGCTGTTCTTCGGCGACAACGGCGGGGGCGACCAGTTCGCCTTCGTGCTGGCGCCTGAGCGTCCGGACATCTTCGTCTGGGACCACGAAAATGACAGTCGGCTGTGGGCTGCGCGCGAGCTGGAGGACTACCTGCACCATTCCCTCGCAGGCGATGGCGACTGGTACCGGTAGCCACCCTCTATGTCCCTAGTTTGGAAGACGCCGTATGCGGATGGACGCTGACCTGGCGACTCCCTGACCTGGTCCGGAGCGAGGTTGGCGCCGCCGTTCCCCGTGAGTCCCCGCTACGTCCCCTCCGAACGGGCACGCAGCGGGCACGATGAACCTCTCGATGCGAACTACGGGCCCGACGGTCGCTGAGGCCTGCTGGGTACGTCAGCCGGTCGCCTGGGGCTGGTGGCGGTCAGTGGTGGACGCGGTGGTTGCGGTACTCCGCTGCTGTACAGGTCGCCGGCATGGCCCGGCGCTCCACATTGCGTCGCCTACTCTCTGGACCATGGGTGACTCGGAGGCCTTTCGCGCAGCGGTCAGCGCGCGTGCGGCGGCCATGCTGGACAGCGACACTTCGCCGTACGACCCGGCGTTGGAGATCTTGGGTCTTGCCAGTGGCGGGGGGCCGGTGGATAACGGCGACGAAGCGCTCTACTCGCTCGCACTCATCTGGGGCGAGCTGACCGACTGGGTCGAGCTTCGGCCCGCGGAAACGGACCAAGCCGAGACGCATATGGTCACTGCCGCCCGTGAGTGGCTGACCGTCGAGGGCGACCGGGAGGCAGAGGCCCAGTACCTCGACCGTTGGCTTCACGACATCCTTGGGTACGAGCGTCCGGTTCCCCCGCAGACTTAACACGATCTTGAAAACCGTTGTGGCAGCGATGTCACCGTGGGTTCAAATCCCACCGCCTCCGCTCTGCGAGCAGTGCAAACGGCCCCTGACCTGGGAAGTCGGTCGGGGGCCGTGCGCCTGCCCGGACACTGTGGCTGCCCGGTGTTCCCCGTGGTTTCCCGCTCGATCGGGCACGGAAGGGGCACGGAGAGGGCACGCGCGGACGACCGCATGCGGGCATGGGCAACGGGCGCCGGAGTCGGCCGACTACCGCTACCGGCTACCGACTGATCGGAATCTCGTAGACGATCTCGCAGAGCGCGGCGGGCACCACGATGTCCGCGGTCTCCACGGGCCGCCCCTGGTCGCTGTAGTAGGTCCGCCGGATGTGCGTGACCAGTGCGCCCTTCTGGATGCCCAGGAGCGACGCCTCCTCGGCGGTCGCCTGCCGCGGCTCCGGCTGCTCCACAACATGGCTGACGGCGATGCCGATCGCGGCCATGCGGTTCACGACGCCCGCCCCGGCATGCGGCCCTCCCTCGGGGAGGACGACGAGGGTGCCGGCGGTGAGGTCGTACGGCTCCCAGCTCGTCGACAGCTGCACCGGCCTGCCGCCGGCCAGGAACTCGTACGCGGTGCGGACGCACAGCTCCCCCTCGGCGATACCGAGACGCGTAGCGATCTCCGCCGGTGCCGGGACCTTGGTGTCGGTCCGGCTCTCCCGGTCCCCCTGTCTCCCCACGGCCTTCATGTCCGCGCGGAACGGGGAGCCGTCGGGCTGCTCGCGCGCCGACGAGCGGACCACCCGGACGCGTTGCCGGGGCTCGGCGACGTAGGTGCCGGAACCGGCGCGGCCCTCCAGCACACCTTGGGAGATCAGCAGCTCCTGTGCGCGGCGGACCACGTTGTCGCCCACGCCGCACTCCTGGGCGATCTGGGCGCGGGAGGGGAGCCGGTCTCCGGGTGTCCACTCGTGCTCCGCGATCCGCCGCCGGAGTTCGTCGGCGATGCGGAGATAGGGCGGCTGCTCAGGCATATGGAAAATCTAGTCCACTAGCTCTAGTCTAGTTAACTAGCTTCACTCAAAGTGATCACCGGTGACCGGAGGATGCCCTGTGCCCGCTTCAGAGGTGAGCGCGGAGGCCATCGCCGCCCGGTTATCGGCCGCCGGGCTCGCCATCCGGGTGGAGGAGCGCGACGACTGCACGGCCATCGAGGCGGAGATGCCGGAACCCCTCTCCGCCGAGACATGGCGAGAGGTCCTGGAAGCGGTGGCGCAGGCCGACCGATTCGGCCTCCTCGCCACCAGCTCGAACGACCGCACCCTCTGGGCGGTCGTACGCAAAACGGTCCCCGCGACGGGCGATGCCGGGGGACCGGACCACCAGCGATAGGAGCTGAACAGCGTGTTCAAGCGTATCCGCCGTACCGTCTCGCGCATCAGCGCGCGACGTCTCCACAAGGGCCGGCACCGCCGCCCCGCACAGCCCGCCCGGCCGTTGGCCGCAGCGCCCGTGCTCGCCCCTGGCGCACCGCCGCTCCTGAGCCACGGTCGACGCCACACCGGCGTTCTCATCGGCGAGGAGACCGCGCTCGTCCGCCCGTACGTGCCGGCCAGTGAGGCGCGTGCGCGGCACCGCTCGACGGCCGCGCCCTGCCCGCCCTTCGCCGGCCCCTGGTTCGTCCCGGCGGGTGATTGCTGATGCCGCCTCGCCAACAGCCCCACAGCCCACGGGCGGGAGCCGACTCCTACCGGTCGAGCTCCTGCCGGATCGGTACGCACCACGCCTGCGCGGAGTCGTCCCCGGCCACCGCACCGGTTGACGTACCGGTGATCTACGAGTCCTGCGACTGCTCGTGCCACACGATCGCCCATCGCGAAGTACCGACGGAGGCGGCGCGGTGAGGGGAGGAACACCCAGCGGCGCGGTGCTCTCCCCCGTCGAGATCACCTCGGCCAGGGTGCAGCGCGGGGACGTCATCCAGGTCGGAGGCCGGCAGTGCCGGGTGACCGACATCTTCCAACTGCCCGGCGGAGCCAAACGGCTCGTGTTCGACTCGGGCGAGCTGCTGACCATGCACACGGGGACCCGGCTCATCGCCCTGCGGCTTGTGAGAGTGCGAGGCGGTGATCCCTCCCATGCCCTCGCGTCGCGACGCCATCGCCGATGACCTCCGAGACCGGATCGCCACCGGCCGGCTCAAGCCCGGCGAGCGCCTCCCTTCCGAGTCCCACCTCGCCGCGCAGTACAGGGTCAGCACACCGACGCTGCGAAGCGCTCTCGCCGTGCTCCAAGTGGAAGGCCTCGTCGAGAAGGCCCACGGCAAGGGGAACTTCGTTCGTCGTCCCCTCCGCAGAATCACGTACGTCGGAGGGGGCCGAACCCCCGGCGGACAGACCTTCGCTGACACCGCTCTGAGCGTCACCGTCCACGCCACCCGGATTCGGGCCCACGGGCAGCTGGCGACCCTGCTGAAGGTGCCGGCCAGTAGCCTTCTGACCGAGTTCCTCTGCCTCAGCCACGAGGGCGAGAGACCGCACAGCCTGGCCCGCGTCTACGTCCCCGGCGACCTGGCGCCGGCCGCCGCGCTCCGCGAGCCGCTCCCGTACCAGGAGGTGACAACGCGACTGACGCAGCTCCGCTCACCGCCGGCCGAAGTGCGGGAGAGGGTCAGCGTCCGACTCCCGACCCCGGAGGAGGCCTCTACCCTTCGGATCAGCGCTGCCCTGGCGGTCCTCGCCATCACACGCCAGGCGGCCGACACCGCCGGCCGCGTGGTCGAGGCCGCGCTCCTGGTGCTGCCGGGGGACCGCGCCGACGCGGTGTTCACCACGCACTACGTGATCGACGAGAAGGGGACGGAGGGGTGACGATGTCACACGAGCTGCGGCTCCTCCCATGGACGGGGCCCGACGGCAAGCCCTGCTTCCTCAGCACCGATGACAGCGACGGCTACCTGTCCCGCCTGGCCGACAACCTCGAATCGGTACAACTCGGCATGGCGACCACGCTTCTGGACCAGGCGTTGGACATGCTCGCCGACACCGATAAGCAGCCGGACGACCTGCGACTCCTGGCGAAAGACCTGACCGGAGCCCTGAGGGACACCCTCCGCGTAGCAACCAGCCGCGGCCACCGCCTGGCAACGCATGAATAGTCGGCTACTGACCAGCAAGGCTGAGGAAGCCCACGGCTCTGACCAGGTCGGATGCCGTGGGCTTCTGCCGTTATTGATCGGCGTCGGCTGGCCTCGGACGTCCCAGGGATGGCCCAGACAACACCATCATGAGCGTCGGCTTGTGGTGCTACGCAGTGCCTCGAATCTATGCAGGTGAGGTCGTCCCTTGCCATTGCGGAGGCCAACCGCGACCGGCAGATTTACAGCGGGCTCCCCTCAACCCCTCTCACCTGCGACTTCTCCATCACTGGAGGCCGCTGGGGCACACCTGGGGGGAAGCCCCCGAGAACACCGCTTTAGGAGTTCGATCGCTTTGTCGTGCGGCCGTCTGAGATGGGAGCCTGTGGTCGTCTGCGGCTCCAGCTCTGGCCGCTTGGGTCCGCCATCGTTCAACGTCGTTGATGTCAGCTGGTGATGTCAGTGCGACTGTCTCTGCGCTGATGGGCAGTGAGGGTGCTGCTGACGTGTGCCACGTGGTTGCCTGGTCCGCCTTGTCTACTCGGCAGCTTGGTCGTTTTGCCGGTTGAGCGCTCGCCATGTCTGTGTGGCCGACAGCGTGACAGCACCGACCCAGCTCGGATCTTCAGGGTCGTCCCACGTCGCCGGGTCCTGCAGGACCTCCGGGATCTCCGCGCGGGGGATCGGCGGGCCGTACATCACCCCTGCCTGTCCATTCGGTGCGGTCCAGGGTTCCAGGCGGTGTACCTGTACCCAGCCGCGGTCAACGAGGCCGAGCACGACGCACGGAAGATCGACGGGGTGGCCGTCGTCGTTGCTGTTCGTCGCGTAGGCGAGGATGCCCCACGCCTCACTCGCACAGATCATCAGATCATGCTCGACCGAAGTGAGTACCGTCCACGGGGAATCAAACACGTGAGGAGCATGTCATGCGCACGGGAGAGATTGCGGTTGGTAAGAAACACCCCATCTCGCCGCACCCCCACCCCTGGGCGGAAACCCATCCGGTTGGAGGGCGCTGACCTGCGGTTTCGTCGCTGGCGGCTGCGGCTCGACTGTCACTGTCGGTCGCCGTTGGTCGGCCTCAGGCGCCCTTGCACGGCCCAGAGACGGCCCAGGGAACTGGACTGGACCTTTTCGTCCCGGACCTCTCGACCGGATGGTCATTACGGTCCAGGTCGCCGGTCGTGCGGTCATCGGGGGCCACTGGGGGCCACGGTCGGTTGCGGTGGGGCTGTACTTCGCTGCTGCACCTCAGCTGGGCTCCGTAGGACACACGCCATGCAATCAGTACGACACCGCAGCCGCTTGCCAGCGGTGGCAAGCCGCGTCGGCGGGGTTCACGATGGAGAAAGCGACTGATTGAAAGCCAAAAAAGATTACAGGCTGGACTGGTCACCTTCACGTGTAATCGCCCCTTCTCCTGCATCGACTCCTCGCGCTGAGTGCTTGCGCGCATGCACACGGTAACTGGGATGGCTGGGGGCCGGCTGCTACCAGACCAGTTCGTGGCCACGGCAGTTGCCGGGCCGTGAGGGGAAAGCGCGGAACCCGCGGGCCTGTGCAAACGGCATTCCCGCCTCCCTGCCGGACTGTGTCCGGGGACGGTGGAGGCGGAGCGTGAGCGACGGCCAGAAGGAAGAGCGTGATGCCTACTACCGACACCGAGTTGCTCAAGACCGACGACGAGGGGCTTGAGGAGCTGTTTCGCAAGAGTCCGGCCGGTGAGATCCCCAAAGGCCCGATGGAGGGGACGGCGATCTTCCCGGGGGCCGGTCCCTCGGGGGCGCGGCTGCTCGCCAGCCTGGTGCATCTGATCTGGTGGCGAGGCAAGGTTTTCAGCCCGGACGGCTACCTCAGTAACCGGCTCACACCGCTGGACATCCTGTCCATCGTTGCCACGGTCGGGCCTGGCCCGAGCCGCCTGGACGACCAGGAGTGCATCGTCATCGACTACTCCACCACGTCTCTGGCGTTCGGGGGCGTACGGGATGAGATTCGTCAGGTTGGTCCGCACCTGTACTTGGGCCTGATCTGGCTGGCCGGCCGCAAGATCGGGTGGTTCACGCTGCGCGAACCGAGCGACGGCAACGGATAGCCGCTGTCGCGCCGGGACGGTGACGTCGTCATCACGGCCGTCATGGGCGCCGGCCATCGGCAGTGCCACTCCCTGGGACCACTCGGCAAGGCCCGCCGACGCGTCGGGCTCCTGCCCGCGGGCGGAGGTTGTGCGGCGTGCCGACATGACGAAAGGCCCCGACCTTGTTTCCCCTCACTATTCGCCCCCGCCGATCAACACTCCGAACCTTGCGCGGCGTTGGAAAGGCCAAGCCCGCTCGGCAGCGCTCAGGCATCGCCCTGGCCGCCTCGGCCACCATGGCACTGGCCCTGACGGGTCTCCCCGCAACCACGCCTCCCGCCACGTCGGCCCCGTTGCACGGAACAGTCACCAGCGCGGGAAAGCCGCTGTCCAACGCCACCGTCACGCTCTTCGCCGGAGACCGGCAAGGCGCCCGGACACTGGGGCGTGCCACGACCGACGCAGGCGGAGCCTTCCAAATTCGGCCCAACCAGCGCACGGGCTCGGTGCTGTACGTCGAAGCCGCGCCCACTGGCGACCGGTCGTTGCGTCTGCGCTCCGTCGTGGGGTTCGGCCCCGGCGGCGGCGTACCGCAGCGCTCCGAATCCGCTGTCACGGTCAACGAATTCACCACCGTCGCCGCCACCTACGCACTGGCCCAGTTCACCGACCAGCGCGGCATCACCGGGCCGAGCCCCGGCCTGGAGAACGCCGCGGCCACGTCCTACAACCTCGCCAACCCGGCCTCGGGAAGGCCCGGCAAGGTCGTCACCGACCAGAACAACGGCAGCAAGAACGACACCCTGGCCACCCTCGGCACCCTGGCCAACCTCGTCTCCCTCTGCGCGCCGGGAGCGGACACCGGGCGATGCCGAGACATGCTGCGCCTGGCGACACCGCAGCGCGGGACCGCTCCTGGTGACACGGCGCAAGCGGTGCTCAACCTCGCCCGCAACCCGAGACTGGCCACCGGCAGGCTGTACGCCCTGGCCGACCGGGCACACACCTACACCCCCGCGCTCACCAAGGCACCCACGGCCTGGGTCCTGGCCCTGCACTACACCGCCCCCCAGGTTTACGCCCCGGGTCGTATCGCCATGGACGCCAAGGGCAACGTCTGGGCCTCCAACAACTGGCTGCCCGGAACGCGAAACCCCAGCCCCTACGTCACCGTGCAGGACCCGGTGGGCAACCCCACCCTGAACAGCCCCATCAGCGGCGGCGGCATGGAGGCGGGCGCCTGGGGCACCGCCATCGACCACGGGGGCTCCGTGTGGGTGCCCAGCTACGGCGGCGATGCCATGTCGAAGTACTCGTCGACCGGAAAGCCGCTGTCGCCCGGCTCAGGATTCAAGAACGGCGGCCTGAACCATCCCCAGGGCACCGCCGTCGACCAGAAGGGCAACGTCTGGATCGCGAACTTCTATGGCCTGAAAGGCAACCCCGGCCAGGGAAGCGTGATTGTCTACCCCCACGGTGACCCCTCGAGGGCGATCACCATCAAGGGCGGTGGCCTCGACCATCCGTTCTCCCTTCAGATCGACGGCTACGGCCGGGCCTGGGTCAGCAACGCCCGCTTCAACGGGGCGAAACTCTTGGACACACGCGTACCGAAGGGCCACGTGGGCGGGAGCGTCACCGTGATCGGCCCCGACTTCAAGCCGACCTCGTTCTCCCCTATCAAGGACAACTCGCTCGACTGGCCCCTCGGACTGGCCGTCGACTCCAAGAACAACGTCTGGGTGCCCAGCTTCGTCAGCAACTCGGTCACCGAAATCGGGCCGAGCGGAAAGGTCACAGGCGTATACAAACTGCCCACGGCCATCGCTCCCTGGTCCGTGGCCATCGACGGGTCCGACCGTGTATGGGTCGCCGGCTTCGGTGCCCCCTCCGTCTCCGTCCTGTGCGGCGTGAACACCAGCGCCTGCCCGCCCGGCTCCTCCACCGGCTCCCTGCTGTCCCCGCCCCGCGGCTACCGCAGCAACTCCATCCAGCACCTCACCGCCGTCCAGCTCGACCAGTCCGGCAACGTCTGGCTGGCCAACAACTGGTCCAAACTCGTCCCACCCACCGGCGGCACCGGCCTGGTCGAACTCATCGGAGTCGCCACACCCGTCTGCACACCCCTGACCCCGGTACCCTCACGCCCGACAGCGACCGGCTCAACCGCCTGCCCCACTCAGAAGCCGTTGTCTTTCCGAGAGTGACGGGTTCGTTTCCGCTGGTCAGGTGTAGGGGTGGTGTTTCGGCGGGAGGGACGGGGTGTCGTGTCGTCTCTTCGGCGGAGGTGCCGGGATGCCGTCGGTGATGGGGTTGCTGGAGGAGCGTGAACGCGCCGCTCGGCAGCGGGTGGAGGCCCTTCAGGCCGAGCTGCGGGAAGCGGAGGCGGTCTGGGAGAGGTTCGTGATCGCCCGTGAGACGGTGGGCGAGGTCTGGCGGAGCCCCGCGGAGGCGAGGACGTGGCGCCGGTCGTGGTGGCCGGCGAACGGCCGGTGCAGGTCAGGCAGGCGGTGTCCGGCTCAGTGGTGCCGCACTGGGAGGAAGGGCTCGCCCCGGCGGTTCTCGCGCCGGACTACCAGCGGATCATGGACGTCCTGGCCGGCGGGAACGGGATGCGCGGGGAGGCGATGGACTGTCGTCAACTCGCGGCCGCGGTAGGGCTGGAGCCGGTCCCGGCGAAGGTGGAAGGGGTGCGGTCGAAAGCCAAGCGGCTGACCGCGCGGGGCTGGCTGGCGGAGGAACGGCCGGGGCTGTTCAGCGTGCCCGTCGGGCGAGGCGGCGGCTCATGACCATGCTCATCGCCCACTTGATCACCACCTCCGAGGTGTCGGTGCGCGTCTCGTAGTCGCGGGCCAGTCGGCGTGAGTGCATCAGCCATGCGAACGTACGCTCCACCAGCCACCTCTTCGGCAGCACGATGAAACCGTTGGTGTCGTCGCTGCGTCTGACCACGGTCAGCGCGATCCGCCAGGCATCGCGGGCGAGGTCGACCAGGCGCCCGGTGTAGCCTCCGTCGGCCCACACCCGCGTGACGCGCCAGTGCCGTTCACGCAGCCGGGCCAGGAGCGTCTGCCCCGCGTCCCGGTCGGTGACCGAGGCCGCGGTCACCATCACGGCCAGCAGCAGTCCGAGGGTGTCCACCATGATGTGCCGCTTGCGGCCGTTGACCTTCTTCCCGCCGTCGAAGCCCCTGGTCGCGGCCGGCACCGACGCGGCTGCCTTCACCGACTGCGCGTCGATGATGCCGGCCGTCGGCTCCGCATCCCGGCCCGCGGCTTGGCGGACCCGGTCGCGCAGCCGGTCGTGGAACTCGGCGGTCAGGCCCTTGTCCCGCCAGCGCCGGAAGAAGGCGTAGACGCGGTCCCAGGCGGGGAAGTCCGCCGGCATCGCCCGCCAGGTGATGCCGCCCGCGACCAGGTAGCGCACCGCGTCGACCATCTGCCGGTGGCAATAGCTCTCCGGTTGCCCGCCGCGGCCCTCGAGCCAGCCGGGCACCGGCAGCGCGTCGCGTACGACGGCCCACTCCGCGTCGCTCATGTCGGACGGATACTTCGGTCGCCTGTACGGCCGGTCCGCGGCGTTCCCGAACCGGTGAGCGAGACAATCACACTCCAGGGAAGCCGAGTTGGACGACATCGACGCCGGCACGGAAGACTGCAGCACCAGGGGCCTCTTGTTGCTCGTTTGGATTCGACACCCACGAGCTGTGCGGGAGGCCCCGCTTTCATGCCCGGTCGGACACGAGATCACCCGATCGAGTCGGCGGCCTCGAACTCACGCCCACCAAGATCGATAGAGCAACAGCTTCTGAGCGGTATCGAGGGCACCGAGGTCGGCAAGCTCCGCGCGACGCTGAGGACGGTGGCTTCGTCTTCGATCAGACGGTCGGGTCGGGCATGATCTCCCGGACCTCCTGCGCACAGCGGCACGCGGCGGCGATCTTGGCAGCCCACTCCAGCGCGTCCTCGCGTGAGGGCACATCGATGACCGAGAACCCGCCGAGCACCGCCTTGGTCTCCGGGTACGGGCCCTCGGTGACGGTCCCGTCGGTGGCCACGACGCTCGCCTGCTGCCTTTCCAGTCCACCGCCGAAGACCCACACACCGGCGTCCTGAGCCTCCCGCACCACCTTGTGCGAGGCCTCGGCCACCTCGGGCAACTCCTCCTCGGGGAAGGTCATCGCGCCGTCATCGAACGAGATCAGGTACCGCGTCATCCATGGCTCCCTCGGCCGGTGGCCTCCTTCGGCCGCCTCTCACCCTACGACGAACGCCCCCCTTCAGAGCCGAGGCTCTCCCCGGCTTCCGAAACAGGCCCCAGCGCCCGCTGCAGGCATGTTGGGGCGCCGAGCGAAGCCGTCGTACGGGTGCTGACCCAGGGACCACCCTCAGAACTGGATCGGTGGACGAGTGCCGCAGCGACGTCTGGGACATGGTGCGGCGAAGGCCGTCACGGGGACGGGCCGACGGCTTCTGGCCAAGGGGGAGCAGGGGCATCGCCGTTGAGCGGGGTGAGCGGCAATGATCAGTACATGAACGAGATCGTGCTCATGTCGGATCCGAAGATCGCGGCGATCCCGGTGGTCGACTGCGGTGAACCGCTCGTTGACGTCCGACTCCGGGAATCCCTCGCCGTCGACTCCCGTAAGGCCGATCAAACAGGAGCGTTCGCGCATCTGCGAGAAGGAGCGCTGATCCGTCTTCTCAAGGCACAGGAACTGCTCCCGGACGGCGTGCGTCTGCTGTTCGTCGAGGGGTACAGGCCTCCTTCCCTGCAGCGCTTCTACTTCGAGCGGTACGCCGGCCGTCTGCGGGCCGACAATCCGGACTGGTCACCGACGCGAGTTCGTGACGCTGCGAGCCGGTACGTTTCGCCACCGGAGATCGCACCCCACAGCGCCGGCGCCGCTGTAGATCTCACTCTGCTCTCCGCCGACGGGCAGGAACTCGACATGGGAAGCCGGGTGAACGCCAGCCCGGAGGAGAGTGACGGCGCCTGTTACACGGAGGCCGGTGGCATCGGCTCCGAAGCGCGGGCCCACCGGCGGGTGCTCGGTGACGCACTGACCGCTGTGGGTCTGGTGAACTACCCCACCGAGTGGTGGCACTGGTCCTACGGCGACCGCTACTGGGCCTTTCAGACCGACGCCGACCGTGCGATGTACGGGCAGCGGGAACTCTGATGAGCGGCGGGTGGCGCCCCCGCCCACCTGGCTTGGGTGTGCTGTTCTTCCTGACCCCTCCGGGCGCGTTGATCCGCACCGGCATGACGACTGGCTCGGCCGGGGCGGCCTCGACGACCGTGAGCATCGGGTAAGGATGCTCCGATCCGACGGGGTCGGCTCTTCCGGTCGTTGAGCCGGGCTGCCGGGTCCGGCTCGTCAGCCGCTCTCCGCAGGGCTGGGCGGGGAACCGTGGGCGTGCGTCGCAAGCATCAGCGCCGAGTCCGTGTGGAGTGTGATGTGCACCGGGGTGAAGGCGGTGGCGTCCACCGGTGATTGCCCGGTGCCGGGACTGCGGGCGTAGCGGGGGTGGGCGCCGCCGCTGATCTGCCAGCGGATGCGGTGACCGGCGGCGAAGCGGTGGGCGGTGGAGCTCATCGGCACGGTGATCTGCGCGGACACATGCTCGGTCGTCCGGATCCGGCCCAGTCCGTCGCAGACGTTGACGGAGCGGCCTTGTGGGTCCACGTCGCACAGACGGGTGAAGACGTCGGCGTGGCCGGTGTCCGTGGAGACGCGCAACCGGGCGGAGACCGGACCGAGGATGTCCACGGGCTCGGTCAGCGGGGGGCCGGTGAACGTCAGTACGTCGTCCCGGGCCTCCAGGCTGCGGTTGTCGCGAGGACCGGCGGTACGGGAGAGCAGAGGGCCGCCGAGGGACGGGGTGGGGTCGGCCGGGTCGTAGCGGAACGACGTCAGTGGTGCGGAGTCCGTGGGGGGCTGCCGGGCGAGGTGCCCCTGCGCGGTGGGAAACCACGGGGTGACAGGCGTGGCCGGCGGCCAGTCGTCGAGGTCCCGCCAGGCGTTTTCGCCGCCGACGTGCACGCGCACGGCGGTGGGGCGCAGGCCGGAGGGGTCGGCGTGCAGGTGGGCGCGCAGCCAGGCGAGGCTCTCGGCGAACACCTCGGTCCAGCCCTGTTGCAGGGCGGAGGTGTGGGTCCAGGGGCCGACGAGCAGGGCGGTCTCGCAGCCGGCCCGCCGCAGCCGGTCGTACTGCTCGAAGGTCTGGTCGGCCAGTGTGTCGTGCCATCCGGTGATCAGACTCGTGGGCACGCCGAGCCGCTCCGCCGCCTGCGCCAATGACGCGCCGTGCCAGTACGGGTTCTTGGGGTCCGGGTGCGTCATGACGTCGTCCAGCCAGGGCAGCTCGCCCCCGAGGGCCGTTGCGTACGCCCCGCGCAGGGGCTGCGCGGTGGTGACGTCGCGCAGACGGCGCTACAGGCGCAGGGTCGCCCTCAGGAAGGGCGCCATGCCCTGGTGCTGGTAGGTCATGCCCGCCCCGACGGCGAGGGCGTTCTCCAGGCGCAGTGCACCGTGGGTGTGGAACAGGGCGTAGGGATCGTGCAGGCCCACCTGCACCACCATCGCCTTCAGTTCCGGCGGCGGGTCCAGGGCGAGGGCCCATTGCGCGTAGCCCAGGTAACTGGGGCCGACGGTCCCGAGTGTTCCGTTGAACCAGGGCTGCTCGCGCAGCCAGGACACCGTGGCCTGCCCGTCGGCGGCCTCGTTGCGCCACAGGTCGAACGCACCCCCCGAACCACCGGTGCCGCGGCAGCTCTGCAGGAGCACGTGAAAGCCCTGTTCGGCGAAGAGCAGGCCGTACATGGGGGACCACGGCAGGCCCCTGCCGTACGGCGAGCGGACCAGGAGGGTGGGGAAGTCGCCCTCGGCGCGCGGGAAGTAGTGGTCGGTGAGCAGCGGGCTGCCGTCGGCGGCCGGCACCACCAGCCCCGGCTCCCACCCGACATCGTGCCGTTTCGCCGGGAGTCGGCGCCACGTCGCCCTCATCATCCGTGAGGCCGGCGGGGGTTTCCCGGAAGGCGGGGCCCAGGTCGGCTTCGGCACAGGACCGTGTGTGCGTGCTGGCATCGTCCCCTCCTTGATTTACGTACGCTGTACGAGAATAGAGGATGCTTGACTGAGGCCCGCAAGGGCAACCGCGATCAGGGAAAGGGGTGTGGGCCGTGCCCCGTGACGGAGGGGCCGACGCTCCGGGCGTCGACCCCCAGCAGCTCTGGCTCGGCTCTGACCGGCCCCGCAGGGGTCGCAAGCCGGCCTACAGCCGGGAGGCGATCACCGCGGCGGCCGTCGCGCTGGCGGACGCGGAGGGCCTCGAAGCGGTCACCATGCGGAAGGTCGCCGCGCAGGTCGGAGCCGGCGTCATGTCGTTGTACAGCTACGCCCCCGACAAGGAGACGCTGCTGAACCTGATGGTCGACCAGGTCAGTGGCGAACTGCCGACCACGGACACGCTCACCGGCGACTGGCGCGCCGACCTGAAGGCCGTCGCCCACCTCCAGCGCGCCCTGATGCTGCGGCACCCCTGGCTGCCCGCCGCCCTGTCCACCCACCGCACCCCCGGACCCAACACCCTGGCCTTCCTGGAGCGCGCGCTCACCGCCCTGCGGCCCACCGGACTGGACGGTGCGGCGAAGCTGGAGATCTTCGCCCAGCTCACGGCATTCGTGGCGGGGCACGCCGCTCACGAGATCGCGCAGGCCGCGGCCTCGCGGTCACCCGACCGGGCCGCAGCCGAAGCCCGCTACCTCGCCGCCGTCGCCGCGGACGGCCACCACCCGGAGCTCGCCGAAGCCCTCTCCGCCCCCGGCCGCCCACTCGCCCCCGAAGCCACCTTCACCCGATTCCTCAACCGCCTGATCGACGGCCTCACCACCGACTGATTCCGACCGCCTGCCTCGACCGTGAGAATGGTCGAATCCGGTTTCCGGCCCGGGGGCCGACCGGAAATCAGGTGCGTGTGAATCGCCGGGCATGTCAGGCTCCGCCCGTGGACCGGGAACAGATCTCCAGGCGTGCTCATGCGGACCATCCGATCGCAGCCCCGCTCGACGACGGCTCGGTGCGCCGACTGCTGGAACGCGGTCTCTCGCGCGGTGGCGAGCGCGTACTCGACCTCGGCTGCGGCGGCGGGGAGTGGCTCCTGCGTGCCCTGACCACGCAGTCGCAGCTGCGGGCCGAGGGCGTCGATATCTCCAAGAGCTCGTTGGCACACGCGCGTCAGGCCGCGCGTCGGCTCGGCGTGGAGGACCGCCTGGTCCTCCACCATCAGGACGCTGCGCACTTCACCGCCACCCACGCCTTCGACCTGGTGCTCTGTGTGGGAGCCACGCACGCTTTCGGCGGCCTGCTCCCCACTCTTGCGGCGGCGCGTGAGCACCTGGCCCCCGGGGGGTGCGTTCTGGTCGGTGACGGATTCTGGGACCGGGAGCCCCCTCCCGAGGCTGTCGAGCTGCTCGGGGACCTCGCCGACCTGCCGACCACGCTGGATCGGGTCGTCGCGGACGGGTGGACGCCTGTCCAGGGGCATATCAGCAGCCGCCGGGAGCTCGACGACTACGAGTGGGCCTGGACGGGGTCGCTGGCCTCATGGGCCCTGGACCATCCCGACGATCCGGACAGCGCCCAGGCGCTCGAGGCAGCCACCACTCACCGCGCCCAATGGTTGCGTGTCTACCGGGACGTGCTGGGCTTCGTCTGCCTCGTCCTGCGTCCGACGCGGGACTGAACTCTGAGCGGGAGCGGCGCCGGTGGTGGCGGTCAGGCTGTGGTCAGGGCCTCGTGGAGGGACCTGAGGGCGACGGTCGTCTCGGGGGGTGCGGGGAGTAGGGGTGGACGGACCGGGCCTGCGGGGAGGTTCAGGGTGGTGAGGAGGGCCTTGGTGGTGACCGTGCCGGGGAGGCCGTTCGCCGTCATCGCCTCGATGAGGGCGGTGGCCCGCTGCTGGAGGTCGGCCGCGCGGGCCGTGTCGCCCGCGTCGAACGCGTCCAGGACGCCGCGCAGGTGGTCCGGGACCACGTTCGCGACCGTACTGACACAGCCCGAGCCGCCGACCGCGTAGAGAGCCAGGATGTGTTCGTCGCAGCCCGCGTAGTAGGCGAGGTCGGTGCGGGCGAGGATCTTCTGGGCGGCCAGGAAGTCGTACGAGCAGTCCTTGACCGCCACGATCCCGGGGTACTCGGCGAGCCGGAGCACGGTGTCGGGTTCGATGCGGATGCCGGTACGGGCCGGGATGTCGTAGAGAACGACGGGGAGGTCCGTGGCGTCCGCGATCGTGCGGAAGTGCGCCTCGATCGCGTCCTGCGGAGGGCGGCTGTAGTACGGGGCGGCGACCAGGAGGCCGTCCGCGCCGGCCTTCTCGGCCTCGCGGGCCAGGGCGGTGGTGTGCGCGGTGTCGGCGGTGCCGACGCCGGCGACGATCGAGGCGCGGTTGCCCACGGCCTCCCGTACCGCCGCGACGAGGGCCGACTTCTCCGCGTCCGTGGTGGTCGGGGACTCGCCCGTCGTACCGGAGAGCACCAGGCCGTCGCAGCCGCGGGCCACCAGGTGGTCGGCCAGCCGTCCGGCGCCCTCCAGGTCCAGGGCGCCCGTGGGGGTGAAGGGGGTGATCATGGCGCAGAGGGTGCGGCCGAAGGGCTGCGGGCGTGTCGGTGGGGTCAGTGGGGTCATGGCGGCAGTGTCCGCCCGAGTGATCGTGCAGCACTACTTAAAATTGCTACCGATTATCGGTAAGCATCGGTGATGGATGGGCGGGCTTGATAGCTGTCGTGCGGGGTGGGTACTTGGGTGGTCCCGACCGAGAGGAGGCGGAGCACCGTGACCGCAACCATCGAGCGACGGCCGGTCCGCGCCACGGGAAGCCGTGACGAGCACAGCGTGGGCGAGCTCGTCGGGCAGGCCACCGAGCAGGTCTCCCGGCTGGTACGGCAGGAAGTGGCTCTGGCCAAGGTGGAGCTGGCCGAGAAGGGCCGCCGTGCCGGGCGCGGCGGCGGCATGCTGGGCGCCGCGGGCGCCTTCGCGTACGCGGGACTGCTCGCGGCGGCCGCCACCGGTGCGGCAGCGCTCGCGCTGGTCCTGCCGGTGTGGGCGGCGGCGCTGATCATCACGGCCGTGCTGTTCGTGATCGCCGGCGTGCTGGCCGTGCTCGGCCGGGGACAGCTGCGGAAGGCCACACCCGCGACGCCGGAGCGGACGCTGGACAGCGTGAAGGCCGACGTGGAGGAGATCAAGGGAAGGGCACACCGATGACGCGGGACGTGGAGGGCGTGAACGCGCCTGCGCAGGTGGAGGGCTCCGGAGCAGCCGGTTCCGGGTCGCACATCGAGCCCGGGGGCCGTCAGGATGCCGCCCGCGGGGTCAAGGGGCCGGACGAGCTGCGGCGGGAGATCGAACGGACCCGTCACGAACTCGGGGACACGGTGGAGCAGTTGGCCGGGAAGATGGATGTCAAGGGGCAGGCGAGGGCCCGCGTGGAGGACCTGCGCGACCGGGCCGGGGCGATGACCGTACAGCTGCGGAGCAGCGCCACGCAGGCCCGGCGGGCGGGGACGCGGAAGCCGTGGCCGGTGATGATCGCCGGCGGGACGGTGGCCGGGCTGGCGGCGACAGCCGGGATGGAGGTGCTGCGGCGGCGCGGGACGCACTGAGAGCCGACCGACCGGGCCGGGTGGGCGCGGCCGAGGGTCGGCCGGACGGGATGTCCGGCCGACCCTCGGTGCGGCGGTACACGCCCTACGGGCGGAAGCGCAGGATCTGCGGGTCGTGGTCGCTGATCTGGTCGTGGAACTCGGCGTTGATGTGCACGCTGTCGTACGAGAACGCGTCGCGGCGGATCGACGGACTGATCAGGATCTGGTCCAGGACCTGGCTGTTGCCCTGGTAGACGTAGGAGTAACGCTCGCTCCTCGGCAGGGACTTGACGGCCGACCAGAGGGTGCCGTCGCCCTCGAGGATCTTCGTCGTCCGGGAGAACTCGAAGTCGTTGATGTCGCCCAGGGCGACGACGGCCGCGTTCTTCTGCGTCTTGAGGATTTTCGCGGTGAAGTCGTGGACCGCCTTCGCCTGGAGGTGGCGCTGGGTCTCGGAGCTGCGCGACGGCGGCTGGTACTGCGAGGTCAGGCTCTGGTCGCCGCCCTTGGAGGCGAAGTGGTTGGCGATCACGATGACCGTGCGGCCACGGAAGACGAACTCGCCGGCCAGCGGCTTGCGGCTGTTCTCGAAGGCCTTGGACGTGGGGTCGATCCGGCCGGGGGAGTGCGTCAGGGCCGCCTTGCCGCGCACCTTGTCGACGTCGACGGGCGTCGTGGCGTCGCCGCCCGCGCGGTCGGTGAAGGAGACCCGCTGCGGGTTGAAGAGGAACACCTGACGGATGTTGCCGCCCGGTTCGCCGCCGTCGGCCTTGTCCGCCGGGTCGACGGAGCGCCAGTCGTAGCGCGGGCCGCCGGCCGCCTCGATCGCGTCGATCAGCTCGGCCATCGTCTCGTCGGCGGCGACCGTGCCGTCGTCGGTGGGGCCGTTGTTGTCCTGGATCTCCTCCAGGGACACGATGTCGGGCGACTTCAGGTTGTGCACGATGGCGTCGGCGTGCGCGGCGAAGGTGTCGTCGGACGGGTCGAGGTTCTCCACGTTGTAGGTGGCGAGCGCCAGTTCACCGGTGTGCTGCCGGCGGGTGGACTCGCGCTGCTGGTCCTTGCCCTTCAGCGTGCCGAGTTCGCCCGCCACGAGCGTGTAGCCGCCGAACTGGTTGAAGTCCAGCGGGCCCGCGGTGATGCCGGTGAGGGTGTCGCCGACGTTCGCGTCGGGGAAGTCCGCGGCCCGGCCCAGGGACTGGATCTGCAGCCGACCGGTGTTCTGGGCGTCGTAGGAGCCGTAGACCGTGCCGCCGCGGAGGTTGCGGTTCTCCCACGGCTTCACGGTGACCCAGAGCTCGGTGTACGGGTCGGTGGCGCCGACCACACGGGCGTTGGAGACCTGGACGTTCATGCCCTCCAGGGACTCGTAGCGGTCCAGGGCGTACCGCTCGGGGCGCAGCGGGAGCGTGTCGATGGAGCCGTTCGCGGCGGGGTCGCCGGCCGGGGTGTAGGCGGCGGGGACGGACCGCGCGTCGATCCTGGTCGCGGCCGGGACCGGATTGCCGCGGGAGACGACGGTGACCGAGGGGCGGGTGATCTGCGTCAGTGACTGGTTGCCGGAGGACGTGCCGCCGGGGACGTACTCCGTGACCGTGCCGGAGACCGTGACGGCGTCGCCGATGGCGACCCCCTGGGGGGTCGAACCGGTGAAGACGAAGACGCCTTCGCTGGTGGCCGGGTCGGCGTCCGGGTTCGGGTCCTGGATCCAGAAGCCGCGGGACGAGCCGTAGGTGCGGACGCCGGTGACGATTCCGGTCACGTCGGTGACCTGCTGTCTGGCGTACGGCGATATCCGGGTGTCGCCCTGGATGTCATGGATGCGCACGGACTCCGCGTGCGCGGGCGAAGCGAGGGTGACGGTGGACGCCGCGCACACGGCGGCGACGGTGAGCGCGGCGAGGCGCGTGGACGACTTGCTCGGCAACGGATTCCCTCCGGGAAACGTGATGAGTGCCGGGGCGAGGGTGGCAGGTGCGACGTGCGGGGCGTGCGGGACGGGATGGGCCCGTACGAGTCCGGTGAACAACCGTCCGCCGTTTTCTACGCGCGTCAATCTCCAGCCTGGCCAGGCCACTTGTCAAGGTTTCAGCCATGTAAGGCGGCTGAAGGAGAGGTGAAGCGGGCGGCTTGGGTGGAAATCCGTCTAGGCTGAGCGGTTGAGTCACAAGAGGCGCCGAGGACAGCACCTAGGAGAAACAGCCGATGTCAGACAGCTCCCCCCTGCCGCCGGTGCGGCTGCACCCCGACGCGGAGCTGGCGCGTGAAGCACTGTCCACGCCGTTGCTGTCCCGGGCGGTCCGGCTCGCCCGCTGGGCCGGACCCGCGACCCGGGTCGACGCCGGCGGCGGGCTCGTCGACGAGCAGCTGTCCGCGGCGGCCGAGGCGCTCGGCCTGAGCGGGGAGGAGGCCGCCGCCGACGCCGGTGAGGCATGGCGCGTCGCGGTGGACGCCGGGCTGGTCGACGTGGTCGACGAGGAGGAGGGCACCGTCACCGCGGGTGCCGACCTCGCGCTGCTCACCGGAGGCTCGCCGCAGGACGTCCTCACGGTCTGGCTCGCCGCCCTGGAGACGGTGCTCGCCGACGCGAGCGTGCCCGACCTGGACGGGCTCGTCGACGCCATCGCCGCCGGGGACGGATCCGGCGAACTCGACCTCTCCTCGCTCGACTGGGACCCCGAGGCCGAGGCGGAGTTCCTGGACGGCGTGCTCCGCAACCTCTACCTGCTGACCACCGGCGAGGAAGGCCCCGCCGGGGCACCGGTGCCGCTGCCCGCGCTGGCCGCGTCCGTGCTCGTCCCCGACGACATGCCGGAGCCCACCGACGACGTCCTGCACCAGGTGTCCGAGGCGATGATGCGGCTGGACGACCAGTTCCGCATGCTGGAGCCGGTCGGACTGGTGGAGTACCAGCCGGTCGACGAGGCGCTGCTGGTCGAAGGGGACGTCGAAAGCGACGAGGAGCCCGCGGAGCCGCAGGACGAAACCGATGTCTCCCGCTACGGCGTGGTGCGGCTGACCCCGCTCGGGCTGTACGGGCTGCGCGCCCGGCTGCTGGAGGCCGGGTTCGAGGCGCCGGCGGTCGGGGACCTCACGGACAAGGGCGCCGACGCGCTGCTCGACGGCACGGCCGTGTTCCCGCCGGCGGCGGCCCACGCGGAGACCGAACAGTGGCTCGCCCGGCGTGAACCCCTCGCCGCGGCACGGGAGTTGCTGGCCGCGGCGCGCGGGAGCGACAAGAGTGCCCCGCTGCGGCGGCTGCAGTGCCAGCAGGCGCTGTCGCTGGTGGGTCTCTCGGCCGAGCCCGCTCTGCGGGAGGTGCTCGACGACGCGGAACTCGGCGGGCTGGCCCGGGTGTGGCTGACCGAGCACGGGGCCACCGACGTTCCGCCGCCCTCCGAGACGATGATCTTCTGGCTGACCGTCGACACGGTCGCCGCGCAGCTCGCCGCCGAGGGCAACTCCGAGGAACTGCGGGCCCTGGTGGAGGGGCTGGCCCGCCAGCACAGCGGCTTCTTCGCCACGGCCTGGCGGGTGGAGCACCCGGCCACGGCGGACGTGCTGGAGGCGATGGGGCGGCTGCACCCGGACAAGAAGATCGCCAAGGAGGCCCGCAAGGCGGCCTTCAAGGCCCGTTCGCAGCGCGGGGGTTGAGGGTCCCGGTCCCTCCCCGCTCGGGGCGGGCCCTGAAGCACGCACGGGGCCGGGGCCCCGTGCGGTTCACCGAAGCGGCCGCCGGGGTGCCCTGCGGAGTTCAACCGGTGTTCAGGCGTGGGCGGAAGCGTGGCGACGTACGAGGTCGGCCCCACGGCAACTCACCGCCACAGGAGACTCCATGTCGCTCACCCGCAGGGACTTCGCCAGAACATCCGCGGTCGCCGGTGCCGGCGTCGCACTGGTGGGCAGTGTCGGCGCCCTCGCCTCCGCACCCAACGCCCTCGCGTCCCACGACGCCGAGAGCACGGAGGAGGAGCGGGAGCAGGACCGGCACCGCCACCCCGCGGTCGGCTACGGCCCCCTGGTCCCCGACCCCGACGGCATCCTCGCCCTGCCCGCCGGCTTCTCGTACCGCATCCTCACGTACACGGGCAGGACCAGGCTCGAGTCCGGCGAGTTCACCCCGTCCGACCACGACGGCACCGCCGCCTTCGACGGCCCCCGCGGCACCACCCTCCTGGTCAACAACCACGAGATCGACGGCCCGCGCGACGAGGCGGAGCACCCGGTCCCGCTCGCCGAGGGCCTCGTCTACGACCCGGCCGCCCCCGGCGGCTGCACGGTCGTCGAGGTGCGTCCCGACGGCAGCGTCGCCGAGTGGGTCGGCATCGCCGGCACCGCCGACAACTGCGCGGGCGGCAGCACCCCCTGGGGCACCTGGCTCACCTGCGAGGAGAACTCCGACCGGGCCGGCGAGAACGGCATGACCAAGGACCACGGCTACGTCTTCGAGGTCGACCCGGTCGACCGGCGTGCCAACCGCGATCCCAAGCCGCTGAAGTTCTTCGGCCGTTACGACCACGAGGCCGTCGTCATCGACCCCAAGCGCGGCCACGCCTACCTCACCGAGGACGCCGACGAGCCCAACGGCCTGTTCTTCCGCTGGACCCCGCCCGAGGACTTCCGCCACGGCCCCGGCAGGTTCCGCGCCCTCGCCGACGACGCGGGCGTCCTCCAGGCGCCCAAGTGCTACGACTCCGGCGGCCGGTTCGTCGACGACCTCTCCCGCGCCACGAGGACCGGCACGGTGTACGGCGTCGACTGGGTCGACGTACCGGACCGCGACGCGCGGACCGTCTCCGTGCGCGAGCAGTTCGGGCCCGGCGAGATCACCCGGGGTCGCAAGCTGGAGGGCATGTGGTGGGGCGACGGCGGGGCGTACTTCGTCTCCTCGTACGCCCGTGAGGAGAGCCCCGTTCAGCACGACGGCCAGGTCTGGTTCTACGACCCCAGGCGCCGCACCATGACCCTCAAGGTCCTGCTCGGCGTGAACCCCCACCCCGGTAGGGACGGTACCTTCGACGGCCCCGACAACATCACCGTCTCCCCGTACGGCGGGCTGGTCATCGCCGAGGACGGCGACGGCGTGCAGCACCTGTTCGGCGCCACCGACAGCGGACGCACCTACCCCATCGCCCGCAACGAACTGAACATCGGCACCGAACAGGAGCCGGAGTTCAGCGAGTTCACCGGCGTCACCTTCTCGCCCGACGGGAAGACCCTGTACGCCAACATCCAGGAACCGGGCATCATGCTCGCCGTCACCGGCCCCTGGAAGCGCCAGAAGCGCGGCTGAGCCCGCCGCCCGCGGTCATCCGCCACCGCGGTGGCGGATGACCGCGGCCTTGTTCCGTCCATCACTGACATCTAACATTTCAGTTGTGGAGGCCATACGACCCGTACGGCGCACCCTGCTCAGGGAGCGTGCCTACGAAGTGATCAGGGACGCCATCGTGGCCGGGGAGATCGAACCCGGGGCGGCGGTGCGGGACGCCGAGTTCGCCGAGCGGCTCGGGCTGTCCCGCGCGCCGGTGCGCGAGGCGTTCTCGCGGCTGGTCGACGAGGGGCTGCTGGAGAGCAAGCCGCAGAGCTACACCCGGGTGACCCCCCTGGTGGCCGGTGACGTCCGGGACGCGGCGGCCGTCGTCGGCGCCATGCACGAACTGGTCACCCGCGTCGCCGTACCGCGGCTGCGCGAGGCCGACGTGGACCTCATGCGCGCCGCCAACGAGCGGTTCGCCGCCGCCGTACGGGCCGGTGACGTGGACGGCGCGCTGCGCGCCGACGACGAGCTGCACGACGTCCTCGTACGGGTGAGCGGCAACCGCGCCGCCGCCGCGACCGCCGCCCGCTACACACCCCTCATCCGCCGGCTGGAACGGCAGCGCTTCGGCGAGGGCGGCACCTGCCGTTCCGCCGGGCTGCACGAACGGCTGATCGAGGCGTGCGCGGCCGGAGACCCGGACGAAGCGGTCCGGGTCACGGCGGAGATCTGGCGGGGCCTGGAAGAGCTCGCCGACGTTCCCGAGGTTTCCGACGTTCCCTGACGGAAGGATCGCCCATGTCCCTCTCTGACTTCGAGCGTTACCCGCTGCTCTTCGGCCCCTCGCCCGTGCATCCGCTGGAGCGGCTGACCGCGCACCTCGGCGGCGCCGCCCTGTGGGCCAAGCGCGAGGACTGCAACTCCGGTGTGGCCTACGGCGGGAACAAGACCCGCAAGCTCGAGTACCTGGTCGCCGACGCGCTCGCGCAGGGCTGCGACACCCTGGTCTCCATCGGCGGGGTGCAGTCCAACCACACCCGCCAGGTCGCCGCCGTCGCCGCCCGTGCCGGGCTCAAGTGTGTACTGGTGCAGGAGAGTTGGGTGGACTGGCCGGACGCCGTGTACGACAAGGTCGGCAACATCCTGATCAGCCGGCTCGCCGGCGCCGATGTGCGCCTGGTGCGGGCCGGCTTCGGGATCGGCTTCAAGGAGAGCTGGGAGCAGGCGCTCAGGGAGGTCGAGGAGGCGGGCGGCAAGCCCTACGCCATCCCGGCCGGCGCCTCCGACCATCCGCTCGGCGGGCTCGGCTTCGCCCGCTGGGCGCAGGAGGTCGCCGAGCAGGAGCGGGAGCTGGGCGTCTTCTTCGACACCGTGATCGTGTGCTCGGTCACCGGGTCCACCCAGGCCGGGATGATCGCCGGGTTCCGCGCCCTGGAGGCGGCGGGCGGGCGGACCCGGCGGGTGATCGGGATCGACGCGTCGGCGGCACCCGTCCGCACCCGCGAGCAGATCGCGCGGATCGCGCGGAACACCGGTCGGCTCGTCGGGGTCAAGGCCGAGTTGACCGAGGACGACGTCGAACTGGACGAGCGGTACCACGCGGGCACCTACGGGATCCCCGACGACACCACGCTGGACGCGATGCGGCTCGCGGCCCGCACCGAGGGGATGGTCACCGACCCTGTGTACGAGGGAAAGTCGATGGCCGGGCTGATCGACCTGGTGTCCCGCGGCGAGATCGGCCGCGAGTCCACCGTGCTCTACGCCCACCTGGGCGGGCAGCCCGCGCTGAACGCGTACAGCGCGCTGTTCTGAGCAGCCGGTGAGCAGCCGGTTCCGAGCGGGCGCCCCGTGGCCGGGGCGCCCGCGGACCCGCAGGCGCGGCTACAGCGACTGGGCGGCGGGCTTGACCATGCCCCGTACCGTGCGGGACTTCACGAACTCGCCCATCGCGGTCATCTCCCACTCACCGGAGAACTGGCGGATCAGCTTCGCCATCATCACGCCCGTCTGCGGCTCGGCGGAGGTGAGGTCGAAGCGGACCAGTTCCTCACCGGTGGTGGCGTCCAGGAGACGGCAGTACGCCTTGGCCACCTGGGTGAACTTCTGGCCGGAGAACGAGTTGACCGTGAAGACCAGGCCGGTGACGTCCTGGGGGAGGCGGCCGAGGTCCACCGTGATCGTCTCGTCGTCCCCGGCGCCCTCGCCCGTGAGGTTGTCGCCGGAGTGCTGGATCGCGCCGCCCACGATCTGGAGCTTGCCGAAGTAGCAGCTGTCGATGTGGTTGCGCTGCGGGCCGTAGGCGATCACCGAGGCGTCGAGGTCGATGTCCTTGCCCCGGTACGCGGGCTCCCAGCCGAGGCCCATCCGGACCCGCGAGAGCAGCGGGCGGCCGCCCTTCATCAGGGAGACGGTCTGGTTCTTCTGGAGGCTGACCCGGCCCTTGTCCAGGTTGATCTTCCCGGTGCCGGGCGCGGCGGCGGGCGGCGCCGGGGGAGCGGCGGGCGCCGGCGGGCTCACCGGCGGCTGCATGGCAGGCGGGGGCGGAGTGGTCGGCTGGCTGGGGGCGACCGGCTGGGCGGGAGCGGCCGGTTCCTCGACCGTGACTCCGAAGTCGGTGGCGATGCCGGCCAGGCCGTCGGCATAGCCCTGGCCGACCGCGCGGGCCTTCCAGGCGCCGTTGCGCAGGTAGATCTCGACGACCACCAGGGCGGTCTCGGTGCCGAGGCGCGGGGGCGTGAAGGTGGCCAGGACCGCGTTGTCGTCGGCGCTCCGGATGGTGGCCGTCGGTTCGATGCCCTGGAACGTCTGGCCCTGGGCGTCGGGGCTCGCGGTGACGACGATCTTCTCGATGCCGGGCGGGACCGCCGCGGTGTCGACGGTGATGGCGTCGGGGGCCGTGCCGCCGCCGGAACGGTAGGTCACACCGGGACCCACGGGCTGGTTGTAGAAGATGAAGTCGTCGTCGGAGCGCACCTTGCCGTCGGCGGTGAGCAGCAGGCCCGATACGTCGAGCCGCACCGGGGCGGCGACGTCCACCGTCACACGGGCGGTGGGGAGGGGGATGTTCGAGCCGGGGGTCATAGCTGTCATGCCGGGTGAACGAGCGGAGGCGATTTACCGTTCCCTTACCTGTGGTCCGATCGGGGAGCGGTGGGTTCCCGGGGGGATTTCGTCCCTGCCGCCCCGGACCCCGCTCCTCGAACGTCGGAGGGGCTGATTTTCAGCCCGTCCGGCGTTCGAGGACGAGGCCCGCGGGGCCGAAGGGGGGCCTGGGGCGCAGCCCCCAGAGGACGGGAAGGGCCGGGGGCGGCGGGGCGGAGAAAACCTACGGAACCACCACGGTCTTCCTCCCCACACCCGCTGCGAACTGCTCCAGTGCCTGCGGGGAGCGGTCGAGCGGGATGCGGTCGCTGATGAAGACGTCCGGGTCCAGGACCCCCGTCGCGAAGACGACCTCGCCGGCGAACTCGTGGCCCGGCACGATGGGCAGGGTGGGCGCGAACTCGCCCTGGAGGATGTGCAGGTCCGTGCCGCACAGCCCGCAGGCGGCCACGTCCACCACGACGTCGCGCGGTCCCGGCGTCGGGTCCGGGACCTCGGCGACGACTGCGCGGCCCGCGGACTCGATGACGGCGGCCTTCATTTCACGGCTCCCAACGACAGGCCCTGGACGAGTCTGTCCTGAGCGGCGAACCCCGCGGCGAGCACCGGCAGGGAGATGACGAGCGACGCGGCGCACACCTTGGCCAGGAAGAGGCCCTGGCTGGTGATGAAGCCGGTCAGGAAGACGGGGGCGGTCTCGGCGACCACGCCCGTCAGCACCCGGGCGAACAGCAGTTCGTTCCAGCTGAAGATGAAGCAGATCAGGGCCGTCGCCGCGATGCCGGGCAGCGCCATCGGGGCGACCACGCGCGCCAGCACCGTCGGCAGCCGGGCTCCGTCGATCTGGGCGGCCTCGATCACCGCGACCGGGATCTCCGAGAGGAAGGAGTGCATCATCCACACGGCGATCGGCAGGTTCATGGAGGTGTAGAGCAGGACCAGCAGCCAGACGTTGTCGAGCATCCCGGCGTTCTTGGCGAACAGGTAGACCGGCAGCAGGCCGGCCACGACCGGCAGCATCTTGGTGGAGAGGAAGAAGAACAGGACGTCCGTCCACCGCTTCACCGGACGGACGGACAGGGCGTACGCCGCCGGGAGTGCGAGCAGCAGGACCAGGACCACCGAGGCCACGGACGCCACCGTCGAGTTGATCAGGGACGGCCAGGGGCTCGCGCCGCCGCCCGCGCCGAAGAACTCGCGGTAGCCGTCCAGAGTGAGGTCGGCGGTGAAGGACGGCGGGTTGGTGGCCGCGTCCTGCTCGGAGTGGAAGGACGTCAGCGCCATCCAGGCGATGGGCAGGAAGAAGACGATCCCGGCCAGCCAGGCCACCAGGCCGAGACCCGCTCCCCTGCGGATCCGGCCGAGGGTGCGTGCGGCGACGGTGCTCATGCGCGGGACACCTCCTCGCGGAACAGGGACGACACGACACGCAGGGCGAAGGTCGCGATGATGATCGAGCCGATGACGACCAGGACGCCGGCGGCCGAGGCCAGGCCGTTCTCATGGGCCTGGTAGAAGGTCTGGTAAACGGTGTAGGGGAGGTTGGCGGTGCCCAGACCGCCGGACGTGATCGTGAAGACCGCGTCGAAGTTCTGCACGATGTAGATCGAGCCGAGCAGGGCGCCCAGTTCGAGGTAGCGGCGCAGGTGGGGCAGCGTGAGGTGGCGGAAGATCTGCCAGTCGCTCGCGCCGTCGACCCGGGCCGCCTCGATCTGCTCCTGGTCCCGGCTCTGCAGCCCGGCGAGCAGGATCAGCATCATGAACGGTGTCCACTGCCACACCAGCGCGGCCTGGACCGCCAGGAGCGGGGCGCCCGAGATCCAGTCCGGCTGCGGCCCGCCGACGTAGTGCAGCAGGCCGTTGAGCAGGCCGTACTCGGGGTTGTAGAGGACGTGCTTCCACAGCAGGGCAGCGGCCACCGGCACCACCAGGAACGGGGCGATGAGCAGGGTGCGGACGATGCCCCGGCCGCGGAACCTCCGGTCGAGCAGCAGGGCGAGCAACAGCCCGAGGACCAGGCTGGCGAGGACGACCGCCACCGTCAGCAGGATCGTCGTCCAGACCGACCGGCGAAGGTCGGGGTCGCCGAGGACCTCTCCGTAGTTCTCGAAGCCGGCGAACTTCCGGGCGTCGGGGTAGAGGGAGTTCCAGTCGAAGAAGGAGATCACCAGCGTGGCCACGAAGGGCAGCTGGGTGACCGCGATCATGAAGATCAGGGCGGGCAGCAGCGGGGCCCTGGTGGCCCAGCCGCGCAGCCGGTCGGAGCGCCGTCCACCGCTCGGGCGGATGTCCGGGGCGGCCGCGGGGGCCGTCGTCGTGGCGGTCATCGTCCCTCGTACTCCTCGGAGATCTCTTCGGCGAGCCGCTGGGACTTCTTCAGGGCCGACTCGACGGACTGGCGTCCGGCGATGGCCGCGCTGATCTCCCGGGAGACCCGGGTGCCGAGGTCCGTGAACTCGGGGATGCCGACGAACTGGATGCCGGGCGCGGGCCGCGGCTGCACACCCGGGTCGTCCGGACGGGCCTGCTCGATGGCCTTCCTGGTCATCTCCTGGAAGGCCGCGGCCTCCGCACGGTAGTCCGGGTCGGCGTAGGTGGAGGCGCGCTTGCCGGCCGGGACGTCGGACCAGCCGATCTCGTCGCCGACCAGCTGCTCGTACTCCTTGCCGGAGGCCCACGAGACGAACTTCCAGGCGTCGTCCGGGTTCCGGGAGGCGTTCTGGATGCCCCAGGCCCAGGTGTAGAGCCAGCCGGCCGACTCCGTCTTCTCGACGGGGGCGGGGGCGTAGCCCATCTTGCCCTGGACGGGAGAGTCGGCGGCCTCCAGGGAACCGGCCGCGGAGGTGGCGTCGTACCACATGGCGGTCTTGCCCTGGGTGGTGTTGTTCAGGCACTCGGCGAAGCCGGACTGGGCGGCGCCGGCCTGGCCGTGCTCGCGGACCAGGTCGACGTAGAACTTCGTCGCCCGCTGCCACTCGGGGGAGTCGAGGCGGGCGTTCCAGTCCTCGTCGAACCAGGTGCCGCCGAAGGTGTTCACCACGGTCGTCAGCGGGGCCATGACCTCGCCCCAGCCGGGCAGACCGCGCAGGCAGATGCCCTTCATGCCGGGCTCGGCCCCGTCGAGTCGCGCGGCGATGTCGGCCACCTGCTCCCAGGTGGGGGCGGCCGGCATCGTCAGGCCCTCCCGCTCGAGGATGTCCTTGCGGTACATCAGGAACGAGGACTCGCCGTAGAAGGGCTGGCCGTAGAGCTTGCCGTCGTCCCCGCTGAGGGACCGGCGCATCGGCCCCAGGATGTCCTGCTCGTCGTAGGCGGTGTCCTCGTCGACGTAGGAGTCCATCTCCCGGAGCCAGCCGTTGCGGGCGTAGATCGGGATCTCGTAGTTGGACAGGGTGGCGACGTCGTACTGACCGGCCTGGTTGGCGAAGTCCTGGCTGATCTTGTCGCGGACGTCGTTCTCCGGCAGCACGGTGAAGTTCACCTCGATGCCGGTGTCCTTGGTGAAGTGCGCGGCGGTCAGCTTCTGCAACGTCACCATCTGCGGGTTGTTGACCATCAGGACGTTGACGGCGCCACCGCCGGATCCGGCTCCGCCCGCTCCGACCCAGCAGCCGGAGAGCAGCGGGGCGAGCAGTGTCCCTGCGGCGGCCGCGGCGAGTGCGGCTCGCGGCGGCCTCCGTCGGCTCTGGGTTCGCATGGATCGCTCCTGCACGTATGGGGAGGTTCAGGGAGGTATCAGATGTCGCCCGGACGGCTCGGCCCGCGGGGGAGTGGAACGGTGTGGGGTGGAAACGGCGCGCGGTGCGTCGCGCGCGGGGGCGCGCGGGGGTGTGCCGTGGTGCGGTTCTGCCGGGTCAGACCCGGATGACCTGGGGCCCCAGCAGGGAGTAGCGGTGGGCCTCGGCCGCCGGGAGCAGCGTGCTGGTGACGATCGCCTCCAACACGCCGACCTCGGCGAACCGGCAGAAGCTGACCGCCCCGAACTTGGTGTGGACGCCCGCGAACACCACCCGGCGCGCGGCCCGGACCGCCTGCGTCTTGACCTCGCTGACCGCCGGGTCGGGCGTGGTCAGACCGTGTTCGCGGGAGATGCCGTTGGCGCCGATGAACGCCAGGTCGACGACGAAGCCGGAGAGCATCTTCGTCGTCCAGTGGTCGACGGTGGCGAGGGTGCCGGAGCGGACCCGGCCGCCGAGCAGCAGCACGGACACGGTGCCGGTCTCGGCGAGCGCGCCCGCGACCGGGAGGGAGGCGGTGACCACGGTGAGCGGCCGGTCCCGGGGCAGTGCCTCGGCGATGAGCTGCGGGGTGAAGCCCTCGTCGACGAAGACCGTCTCCGCGTCGCCGAGCAACTCGGCCGCGGCGTTCGCGACCCTGCGCTTCTCTGCCACATGGCTGGTGGCACGGAAGGCGAGCGTGGTCTCGAAGGCGGCGCTCTCCACGGGATAGGCGCCGCCGTGGGTGCGGCGCACCAGGCCGTGGTCCTCCAGGGCGCGCAGGTCCCGTCGCACGGTCTCCTTGGCCACGCCCAGATCGGTGGCGAGCGCCGTGACGTCGACCGAGCCGGTGGCGCGCGCCACCCGCACGATCTCCCGCTGGCGCTCTTCGGCCGTCCTGTCGCGCATGGCCGAACACCTGCTTCCTGATCTCGCTGCCCGTTCGGGCCCTGTGAGGTCCTTGCAGGCAGTTGTACAGGTGGTCCGCGCGGCTGACCAGGTCTGTTGTGGAACCGGTATGGCCCGCTTCCGCCCGTTCGCCTCCGGCCGTGCCCGGCTCGGACCTGCACGGGGGCGGACCGGGGTGCGGAAACGGGCGTCGCGCGTGCCCGAATGCGGCGGCGGACGGGCCCGTTCGGTGCCCGCCCGCCGGTGGGGGCGTCGGAATTCCGCCGAGGCCACGCCCACGCGTGCCGTCGATGCACTGGTGCCGGCACCGGGCCCGCGGCTTCGGCGGCGCGCCGGGCCCGTGGCCTCAGTACGGCCAGATCGGCGGGTCGGTCACGAAGTGGCCGCCGATGCGCGCGTGCGCCTCGTTGTCCGGGTCCAGCTCGCCCTGCTCGGCGACGAGCTTCGCGGCGAACGGCTCGGAGTCGTCCTGCGGGTCGTAACCGAGCGCACGCGCGGAGGTGAGGTCCCACCACAGGCGTGTGTTGGCGGACGAGCCGTGGACGACCGTGTGTCCGACGTGCTCGGCGGTCAGGGCCGCGTGCAGGAGGCGGGCGCCGTCGGCGGGGCTCATCCAGATCGAGAGCATCCGCACACTGGTCGGCTCGGGAAAACAGGATCCGATGCGTACGGAGACGGTCTCCAGGCCGTGCTTGTCCCAGTAGAGCTGGGCGAGGTCCTCGCCGAAGCACTTGGACAGGCCGTAGAAGGTGTCCGGGCGGTGCGGGGTGTCGACGGGGACGAGCGGGTCGCCGGCCGGAGGGCGGGGGGTGTAGCCGACGGCGTGGTTGGAGGAGGCGAAGACGATGCGCCCGACCCCCTCCTCGCGCGCGGCCTCGTACAGGTGGTAGGTGCCCTCGACGTTCGCCGCGAGGATCTTCTCGAAGGAGGCCTCGAGGGAGATGCCCGCGAGGTGGATGATCGCGTCGACACCGCGGACCGCCTCGCGCACGGCCTCCTTGTCGGCCAGGTCCGCGACGATCGCGTCCGGCTCGCCCTCGACCGGGTGCAGGTCGAGCAGGCGCAACTGGTAGCCGTAGTCCGGGAGCAGGCCCCGCATCAGGGTGCCGAGGCCGCCGGCGGCGCCGGTGAGCAGAACGGTGCGGGGAGCGGGCATCCAGGGATCTCCTTGCATCACCGGCCGTGCATGTGTGCGCACGGCATTCATATTCGTGGACACGCTAAGGAGATGGGCCGTGACCCGTCAAGTATCCCGCGCCTTCCCGTGGATCGGGGGAACCGGCTGGTGCCTGCCGGGCCGGCGTGCTTGACCGGCGTCCCCGGGGCGTCTTAGCGTGACACGATTCAGGAATGTGGACGTCAATCATGGATATGGACATGGGAGAGCTTGTGACGCCAGCCCCCCTCGCCACCCGACTCGGCAACCCCAGCGGACCGCTGTTCTTCCCGGTGACCGCCTACGGCACCGACGGCACCCTCGACCTCGACACCTACCGGCTCCATGTGCGGCGCGGAGTCGAGGCCGGGGCCGCCGCCGTCTTCGCCTGCTGTGGGACCGGGGAGTTCCACGCTCTGACGCCCGAGGAGTTCGAGGCCTGTGTGCGGGCCGCCGTCGAAGCGGCCGAGGGACGCGTCCCGGTCGTCGCGGGCGCCGGCTACGGCACCAAGCTCGCGGTGCACTGGGCCGGACTCGCCCGACGCGCCGGGGCGGACGGGCTGCTCGCCATGCCGCCCTACCTGGTACGGGCCGGCCAGGAGGGACTGCTGCGGCACTACCGGGAGCTCGCCGCGGCGACCGCCCTGCCGGTGATCGTCTACCAGCGCGACAACGCCGTGTTCACCCCCGCGAGCGTGGTCGAACTGGCCCGCACCGACGGGATCATCGGCCTCAAGGACGGCCACGGCGACCTCGACCTCCTGCAGCGTACCGTCAGCGCCGTACGCACCGAGGCTCCCGGCGACCTCCTCTACTTCAACGGGCTGCCCACCGCCGAACTGACCCAGCTCGCCTACCGGGGCATCGGCGTCACCCTCTACTCGTCCGCGGTGTTCTGTTTCCTGCCCGAGGTCGCCCTCGCCTGCCACCAGGCCCTGCGCACCGGCGACCGGGCCACCGTGGACCGCCTGCTGGACGGCTTCTACCGGCCCTTCGTCGAACTGCGCGACCAGAGCCCCGGGTACGCCGTCTCCCTGGTCAAGGCCGGGGTGCGGCTGCGCGGGCTCGACGTGGGCGAGGTGCGACCGCCGCTGCACGAGCCGTCCGGGGATCATGTCGAACAACTCGCTCGGCTGATCGAGCGAGGGCTCGCACTGCTCGAGGAGGCCCAATGAAGGCATCGGCGTTCGTCTACCCCTGGGACGTCAACGGGGACCCGGAGGCCCCCGCGCGGATCGCCGCGCTCGGCGTGGCGCAGGTGACGCTCGCCTCCGCCTACCACTCCACCCGCGCGCTGACCCCCCGCCACCCGCGCCACCGCGTCGTCACCGCCGAGCACGCGGCCGTGCTCTACCCGGCCGGCGCCCACTGGTCGGGCCGTGTCCCGCGCCCCCACCCGGCCGGGGACTGGGCCCCCGGCGACGCCTTCGGCGAGGCCGCGACGGCGCTCGCGGAGGCGGGCCTGGAGGTGCACACCTGGGTCGTGCTCGCGCACAACTCGCGGCTCGGTGCCGAACACCCCGACACCTCGGTCGTCAACGCCTACGGCGACCGCTACCCCTGGGCACCGTGCATCGCGCAGCCCGCCACGCGCGCTTACCTGACCGACCTGGCCGCCGAGGCGGCGGTGCGGCCCGGAGCGCGCGGCACCGAACTGGAGTCCCTCGGCTGGTACGGGCTGGCCCATCTGCACGCCCACGACAAGACCGCCGGGGTCGGCCTCGGGGACGCGGGGCAGTACCTGATGTCCCTGTGCTTCTGCCCGTCCTGCCGCGAGGGCTACGGGGCCCGGGGCCTGGACGCCGGTGAACTGGCCGCGTCCGTGCGGACCGCGCTGGAGCCGGTGTGGCGGGGGGCGGCCTCCGGCGGGGGAGACTGGACGGGCGTCGAGAAGCTCCTCGGCGCGAAGACGGCGGCCGCCACGCGCGCGTGGCGCGAGGAAACGGCCCGCACGCTCCAGGAGACGGCGGTCCGGGCGGTACGCGACGCGGCGCCCGAGGGCTTCCAGGTCCTGCTGCACGCGGACCCGGTGCCGTACCACTGCGGCGCCAACGCCGGCGTCGACCCCGCGCACATCCTCTCCGTCGCCGACGGTGTGGTCGTCCCCTGCACCGGGGGCCCCGGCCTGCTGACGCCGTTCGCACAGGAGAACCACCCGGGTGGCGTCCTCGCCGCCAACTTCACCGTGGTCTCCGGCATGGGCGGCAGCCCCGGCACCCTCACCGCGGACGCGACCGAGGCCCGCCGGCTCGGCGCGACGGAACTACGGCTCTATCACGCCGGATTGGCATCGGACGGCGACCTGGAGGCGGTACGCTCGGCGCTCGCCGCGCTCTGAAACAGCCCCGCCGCCGGCACCAGCAGGACGAGTCCGAGGACGGCCAGCACGGGCCGGTGGTCGATCAGCTCCACCAGCGCCGCGCCGGCCGCCACCCCGATCACGTTCGGGGTGAACACCAGGGTGTTGGCGGTGGCGGTGACCCGGCCCACCAGCGGGCCCGGGGTCTCGCGCTGCACGGCGGTCAGCGCGGCGATCAGCAGGGCGGGCAGCCCCGCACCGATCGCCGCGCTGCACGCCCACGCCACCGGATCGGACGGCACCGCCCGCAGCGCCACCCCACCGGCCAGCAGGACGATGCCGTACGCCGCGAACCGCCGCTCGCCCAGACGGCGCAGGGCGGGCCCCGCGCACAGGCCGAGGGCCACCGACCCGGCGCCCTGGACGGCGTACAGCACACCGGAGTACGCGGGGGAGCGGCCGAGGCCGTCGACGACGGCGTAGACCAGCGCACCGTTCAGCCCTGCGCACAGCATCGTGGCGCCACCCGCCAGGACCAGGGGCCACAGGACCGGATGCGCGCGGAGGAAGCGGACGCCCTCGGCGGTCCGGCCACGTCGGTCGGCGGTCGGCGGCGCGGGACGCTCCTCGGGGACGTGCAGAAACAGGTACAGCACCGCCGCGACGGCGAACGTGACCGCGTCCAGAAGGGCGACCCCCGGTCCGCCGTGGGCCGTGTAGAGACCCGCGCCCGCCAGGGGGGCCAGCAGTTTCATGCCCTCGGTGGCGGTCATGCGCAGTCCGCCCAGGTCGCCGAGGAGCGACCGGTCCACGACGGTGGCGGCCAGCGCCGACTCGGCCGCGTCGTTCACGACGCCCGCCGCGCCGTACACGAACAGGACGGCGAAGAGGAGCCACAGAGCCTGCGGCGAGTCGACGGTGACGAGGGTGAGCAGGAGCGCGGCCATCAGCAGACTCGTGCCGATCAGCAACGGCTTGCGGCGGACCCTGTCGGCGAGTGTGCCCAGCAGGGGGCCCGCCAGGGTGGGCGTCCACATGGCCAACAGGCACAGGGCGGCGAGGCCGTCCGAGCCGGTGAGGTCCTTGACCCAGACCCCGGAGGCGAGCCACAGCGCGGAGGTGCCGAAGCCGGAGACCACGACCCCGGCGAGGAGGAGCCCGGCACTGGGATCGCGGAGCACGCGCACCAGTGCCCACGTCGTGCCGTTCGGCGGTTCGCCCGTCGTCCTGTTCGTCGTCATACCCGGTCATCGTGGGGCTGAGGACCGGCCGTGGGGATCGGGCAGGTGCCGTAGAACGGGGAGGGAGGAACGATGAGTTCCGGGCGCGGCATGGGTCTGCTTCCCAGGAAGCACACCCACCACGACCACGGAGGAGCAGCCCGTGACCGACCCGATCCTCGACCTCGGACCGCAGGCACGGGTCGTGGCGCGACTCGCCGAGGGGGTCGCCGAGGCGCAGCTCGCGGACGGAACGCCCTGTCCGCGGTACGCGGTGCGCGACATCCTGGGCCACCTCGTGGGACTGGCCGTCGCCTTCCGCGACGCCGGGCGCAAGGACCTCGGCGCCACCACCGACACCAGCCCGGACGCCGCCGTGCCGGACCTCGAACCCGGCTGGCGCGAGGAGCTGCCCCGGGTGCTCGGCGAACTCGCCGAGGCATGGCGGGACCCCGGGGCCTGGACCGGCATGACCAGGGCCGGGGGAGTGGACCTGCCGGGCGAGGCGGCCGGAGTGGTGGCAGCCGGCGAACTGGTGATCCACGGCTGGGACCTGGCCCGCGCCACCGGCCAGGACTACGCCCCCGACCCCGCCGCCCTGGATGCCGCGCACGCCTTCCTCCTCGCCGCCGCGGCGGAACCCGGCCGGGACGGCGGCGGGGGCATCTTCGGCCCCGTGGTGCCGGTGCCGTCCGACGCCCCGCTGCTGGACCGGACCGTGGGACTGAGCGGCCGCGATCCGGGGTGGACGCGAAAGGCCTGACCAGGGAAGCCCCGGGGACCCTCCGAGCGGCCGGGTGCCCGTCACCTCCGAGTGACGGGCACCCGGCCGCGCCGTGTTCGCGAGGTTGCGCAAGCACACGGGCCCGGCCGCGAATCCGGCCACGAATCCGGCCACGGGGGAGGCCGGGAGCGGCGTGGACAGCCCTTCCCGGAGTGCGGGAACGGCCACCGGAACTTCCTTTGTCAGAAGCATTGACGAAACCCCGGGCCGCTTCTAGTTTCATCGCGTCGTACTTCGTACGTCATATATGAGACGCGATATGTGAGATCCGAGAGGCGCGCATGACCTCTGTGCCCACGCCGATCCCCTCCCGCACGCAGTACGTGCTGGAGGAGATCAAACGACGCATCCTCACCGGCCGGCTGACACCGGGCCAGGCCCTGGTCGAGACCGACCTCGCCGCGCAGTTCGGGGTGTCCAAGACCCCGGTGCGCGAGGCCCTCAAGACCCTGGCCGGTACCGGGCTGGTCGTGATGAGCCAGTACAAGGGCGTCACGGTGCGCATGGTCGACGCGGACATGGCGCGCGAGGTCCAGGACGTGCGCCTCCTCCTCGAACCCGAGGCGCTCCGGCGCACCGTCCGGCGCGGTGCCTCCCTGGACGCCGCGCGCGACGCGCTGGCCCGGGCCGACGAGGCCACCGACACCGCCGAGCGCTCCCTGAGCAACCGCGAGTTCCACCGCGCGCTGTACATGCCGTGCGGCAACCCGCTGCTCGGCCGGATGCTCGACGAGGTCCGCGACCAGGCGGCACTCGTCTCCGCCGTGGCCTGGGCCGCCGACCCCTCCTGGGAGCGGGAGGCGAGCGAGCACCGCGAGATCCTGCGGCTCGCCCTCGCCAAGGACGCGGACGGCGCGGCACGCGCCCTGCACGCGCACATCGCGTCCTTCGTGCGCCGGGCCTTTCCCGGTGCGGGCCTCGACGCGGACCTCGAGACCCAGGCGCCCCGGGCAGCCCAGGAACCCCGGGCAGCTCAGGAACCCCGGGAAGTACCGGAAGCCCAGAACCAGAAAAGCGAGGACGGTCAGGCATGACGACGACGTTCGAGACCCAACGGGCGGCCCTGGCCGACGTGGTGGCGATCCCGGTGACCCCGTTCGCCGAGGACGGCTCCGTCGACCCGGACGGCTACCGGGCCCTGCTGCGCCGCCTCCTCGACGCCGGCATCACCACCCTGACCCCCAACGGCAACACCGGCGAGTTCTACGCCCTGACGCCCGAGGAGCGGCGCACCGTCGCCGAGCTGACCCTGCAGGAGGCCGGTGACGGCTCGTCCGTCCTGGTCGGCGTGGGCCACGACATACCGACCGCGGTCGCCTCCGCACGGCACGCCCGTGACCTCGGCGCGCGGATGGTGATGGTGCACCAGCCCGTCCACCCCTACGTCTCCCAGAGCGGCTGGGTCGACTACCACCGCGCCGTCGCCGAGGCCGTGCCGGAACTGGGCGTCGTCCCCTACATCCGCAACGCCCGGCTCACCGGCGCCCGCCTCGCGGAACTCGCCGACACCTGCCCCAACGTCATCGGCGTGAAGTACTCCGTGCCGGACGCGGCGAAGTTCGCCGCCTTCGCGCGGGACGCGGGCATCGAGCGGTTCGTGTGGGTCGCCGGGCTGGCCGAGCCGTACGCCCCCTCCTACTTCTCGGCGGGCGCCACCGGCTTCACCTCCGGCCTGGTCAACGTCGCCCCGTCGGTGTCGCTGAACATGATCGGGGCGCTCCGGTCGGGTGACTACGCGACCGCCATGAAGGTCTGGGAGCAGATCCGCCGCTTCGAGGAACTGCGCGGCGCCAACGGCTCCGCCGACAACGTCACCGTCGTCAAGGAAGCCCTCGCCTCCCTCGGTCTGTGCCGCCGCGAGGTCCGCCCGCCGAGCAGGCAGCTGGCCGAGCACGAGCGGGCCGAGGTCGCCGCGATAGCCGCGGGGTGGTCCGTTTGAGCACACCGGTGAACACCTCGAGGAACGCCCCGAGGAAGCGGCCCGAGGAACTGCGCAGCCACCAGTGGTACGGCACGGACGGGCTGCGCTCCTTCAGCCACCGCGCCCGCACCCGCCAGCTCGGCTACCTGCCCGAGGAACACCTGGGCAAGCCCGTCATCGCCGTATTCAACACCTGGTCCGACATCAACCCCTGCCACAGCCACCTGCGCGACCGCGCGCAGGCGGTCAAAAGGGGCGTCTGGCAGGCCGGCGGCTTCCCGCTCGAGTTCCCGGTCGCCACGCTCAGCGAGACCTTCCAGAAGCCGACCCCGATGCTCTACCGCAACCTCCTCGCCCTGGAGACCGAGGAACTGCTGCGCTCCTACCCGGTCGACGGCGCCGTGCTGATGGGCGGCTGCGACAAGTCCACGCCCGCCCTGCTCATGGGCGCGGCCAGTGTCGACCTGCCGACGGTCTTCGTCCCGGCCGGGCCCATGCTGCCGGGCCACTGGCGCGGCGAGGTGCTCGGTTCCGGCACCGACATGTGGAAGTACTGGGACGACAAGCGGGCCGGCGTCATCGGCGACTGCGAGATGCAGGAGATCGAGAGCGGCCTGGCCCGCTCACCCGGTCACTGCATGACCATGGGGACGGCCTCCACGCTGACCGCCGCCGCCGAGGCCCTCGGCGTCACGGTCCCGGGCGCCTCCAGCATCCCCGCCGTCGACTCCGGGCACGACAGGATGGCCGCCGCGGCCGGCCTGCGCATCGTCGAACTGGTCCACCGGGACCGGAGACTGAGCGACATCCTCACCGCGGAGGCCTTCGAGGACGCGGTGACCACCGTCCTGGGTTTGGGCGGCTCCACCAACGCCGTGATCCATCTCATCGCAATGGCCGGCCGCGCGGGCGTCGGACTCACCCTCGACGACTTCGACCGCATCGCCCGCACCGTCCCGGTGCTGGCCAACGTACGGCCCGGCGGACAGACGTACCTGATGGAGGACTTCCACTTCGCGGGCGGCCTGCCCGGCTTCCTCTCCCGGATACCGGACCTGCTCCACCTGGACCGGCCCACCGTCTGCCACGACACCCTGCGCGAACAGATCGCCGGCGCGCGGGTGCACCACGACGACGTCATCCGGCCCCGGGACAAGCCGGTCGCCGACGAGGGCGGGCTCGCCGTACTGCGCGGCAACCTCTGCCCGGACGGCGCCGTCATCAAGCACATCGCCGCCGAGCCGCACCTGCTGCGGCACACCGGTCCCGCGGTCGTCTTCGACGACTACCGGACCATGCAGCGCACCATCAACGACCCGGCGCTGAACATCACCGCCGACCACGTGCTGGTGCTGCGCAACTCCGGCCCCAAGGGCGGGCCCGGGATGCCCGAGTACGGCATGCTGCCCCTCCCCGACCACCTGCTCAAGCAGGGGGTGCGGGACATGGTGCGGATCTCCGACGCCCGGATGAGCGGCACGAGTTACGGCACCTGCGTGCTGCACATCGCCCCCGAGTCGTACGTCGGCGGGCCGCTGGCGCTGGTACGCACCGGTGACCCGATCACCCTCGACGTCGAGCAGCGGAAGCTGCAACTCAACGTGGAGGAAGAGGAGTTGGAGCGGCGCAGGGCCGAGTGGACGCCGCCGCCCGTGCGCTACGAGCGCGGTTACGGCGCGCTCTACAACGAGCAGATCACCCAGGCCGACACCGGCTGCGACTTCGAGTTCCTCGCCCGGCCGGGCGAGGTGCAGGACCCCTACGCGGGCTGATCCGCCGGGTCGCGGGCCTGTCCGCACACCCATGTAGAAAGCGCTTCACCCCGTAGCGAGAACGCACTGCACCGGGAACGCACCGCACCGGGAACGCGCCGCACAGTACGACGTACCGAGAAACGGAGAACAGTCATGGCCCAAGCCGCAGCCGTGGCGAAACCGCCCGCGCCACCGAGGCGGCGCCGTGCCTCCGCCACGCCGCGCAGGCTGCCGTACCTGCTGATCGCCCCGGCGGGGCTGCTCATGCTGGGCTTCATCGCCTACCCCGTGATCAGCGTCTTCTACTACAGCCTGCAGCACTACAACCCGACCAAGCCGTGGCGGAACGGATTCGCGGGCCTCGACAACTTCGTCCACCTCTTCACCGAGGACCCGCTGTTCTGGGACACGCTGGTCTTCAGCGCCAAGTGGGTCTTCGTCGAGGTCGGCCTGCAGCTGATGTTCGGGCTCGCGCTGGCCCTCATCGTCAACCAGACCTTCGTCGGCCGGGGCATCGGCCGCGCCCTGGTCTTCTCCCCGTGGGCCGTCTCCGGCGTACTGACCTCGGCGATCTGGGTGCTCCTCTACAACTCCCAGACCGGCATCACCCGTTACCTCGCCGACATGGGCATCGGCGACTACGGCACCAGCTGGCTGTCGGACACCTCCACCGTCTTCTCGGCGGTGGTCGTCGCCGACCTGTGGCGCGGTGTCCCCTTCTTCGCCATCCTCATCCTGGCCGACCTCCAGTCCGTCTCCAAGGACCTGTACGAGGCCGCCGAGGTCGACGGGGCCAGCCGCTTCCAGCAGTTCACGCACATCACCCTGCCCCACCTCAAGGACGCCATCATCCTGTCCACGCTGCTGCGCGCGGTGTGGGAGTTCAACAACGTCGACCTGCTCTACACCCTGACCGGCGGCGGACCGGCCGGCGTGACCACGACGCTCCCGCTCTACATCGCCAACACCAGCGTCGACGCCCACGACTTCGGTTACGCCTCGGCGCTCACCACGGTCGCGTTCGTGATTCTGCTCTTCTGCTCGATCGTCTACCTGCGGCTGAGCAAGTTCGGAGGCGAAAGCAAGTGATCACCGAAGAGGCGGCCCCGGCCGTCCCCGCCCCCGCGCGCTCCGCCGCCGAGCCGCCGGGCCGCCCCGCGCGGAAGAAGCACCGGGCCTGGGACGAGGTGCCCCGCTGGCACATCTACCTCCCGCTGGGCATCTACCTGCTGTTCACGCTCCTCCCCTTCTACTGGATCCTGCTCTTCGCCCTGCGCCCGGCCGGCTCGACCTCGCTGGTGCCCTGGCCGATGACCACGGTCCACTTCGAGAAGGTCTGGACGGACCGCGCCTTCGGCACCTTCTTCCAGAACAGCGTGCTCGTGGGAGTCGCCACCCTGCTCGCGACGACGCTCGTCGCGCTGGCCGGCGGCTACGCGCTCGCCCGGTTCGACTTCCGCGTCAAGCGGGTCTTCATGCTCGCCCTGCTGTGCTCCCAGTTCGTGCCCGGCGCGCTGCTCCTGGTCCCGCTGTTCGAGATCTTCGCCGGGCTGCAGATGATCAACTCGCTGGGCAGCGTCATCATCGCCGAGACGGTCTTCCAGTTGCCGCTGTCGATCATCCTCATCAGCAACTTCATCAAGAACGTGCCGTACTCCCTGGAGGAGGCCGCCTGGGTCGACGGGTGCAGCAGGATGCGGGCGTTCCGGGTGGTCGTCCTGCCGCTGCTGCGGCCCGGTCTGATCGCCGTCGGCTCGTTCGCCTTCGTCCACTCCTGGAACCACTTCCTGTTCGCCCTGATGTTCCTCAACAACCAGGAGAAGCAGACCATCCCGGTCGGCCTCAACACCCTGATGAGCGCGGACAGCGTCGACCTCGGCGCCCTCGCCGCGGGCGGCATCATCGCGGCCGTGCCCGTCGTGATCGTGTTCGCCTTCATCCAGAAGTGGCTGATCACCGGCTTCAGCGCGGGGGCGGTGAAGGGATGACCGCGCCCCGGTTCGCGCCCCGGTCCGTGTCCCGGCCGATCCCCGTCGTGCTCGCCGGTGCCCGCGGCCACGGTCGCTGGCACCTGGCGAACATCCGCCGGCTCCGGGAGGCGGGACTCGTCCGGCTGGCCGGCGTCTGTGAGCTCACCCCCCTCACCGAGGACGAGTTCGAGGGCGATTCCGGGGGCGAACCCCCCGAGCAGTCGGCCGACTTCGGTGCCCTGCTGGAGTCCACCGGAGCCCGGATCGCCGTCGTCTGCACCCCGATCCCCACCCACACCGACCTCGCCCTCGCCGCCGCCGAACGGGGCGCGCACCTCCTGCTGGAGAAGCCGCCCGCGCCGTCCTACGCCGAGTTCCGCCGGATGGCCGACGGGGTCGCCGCGGCCGGTGTCGCCTGCCAGATCGGTTTTCAGTCGCTGGGCTCGCACGCCGTGCCCGCGATCCGCGAACTGGTCGCCGGGGGTGCGATCGGCCGGGTCACCGGGATCGGCGGCGCCGGGGCCTGGGTGCGCGCCGAGGACTACTTCCGGCGGGCGCCCTGGGCGGGCCGGCGCCGGCTGAACGGCGTCGACGTGGTCGACGGGGCGCTGACCAACCCGCTCGCCCACGCCGTCGCCACCGCGCTGGCGCTGGGCGGCAGCACCCGCGCCGAGGACGTCACCGGCATCGAGACCGAACTGCTGCGCGCCAACGACATCGAGTCCGACGACACCTCCTGCGTCCGGGTCACCACCGCACAGGGCCGGCCGGTCACCGTCGCCGCGACCCTGTGCGCGGAGCGGGCCGACGAGCCGTACGTCATGGTGCACGGCACCAGCGGCCGGATCACCTTCTGGTACAAGCAGGACCGCGTCCTGGTCCAGCGCGCGGGCCACGGTCCCGAGGAACTCCACTTCGGCCGCACCGACCTGCTGGAGAACCTCGTCGAGCACCTCACCACCCGCGTCCCCCTGCTGGTCCCCCCGGAGGCGACCGGCGCCTTCATGAAGGTCGTCGAGGCGATCCGGCAGGCGCCCGACCCCGCCCCGCTGTCCGACGGCGCCTGGCACCGCGTTCCCGGCGAGAACCGCCGTGTCGTACCGGGCATCGACCGGCTCGTCGAGGCCGCCGCCGACACCCTGTCCCTCTACTCCGAACTCGGCGCCCCCTGGGCGCCGCCCGCCCAGCGTTCCGCACAGCACCCGCCGAAAGAGGTGAACACCCGATGACCAGCGACGACTCCACGGTCCTGCGCGTCGCCGGGCGTCCGGTCGGCCGGTACGTCTCCCGGCCCGAGCTGCCCCGCAGACTCTCCCCGCGCCCCTATCTGCATCCCGTCACCACCCTGGCCGGCACGGTGGTCACCGAACTGTCCCCCGCGGACCACACCCACCACCTCGGCGTCGGTGTCGCCGTTCCCGACGTCGAGGGGCACAACTTCTGGGGCGGACGCACCTACGTCCGGGACCGGGGCCCGACCGAACTGGACAACCACGGCTCCCAGCGGCACACCTCCTTCCCACTGCGGGACCCCGACGGCTTCGTGGAGGAACTGCGCTGGATCGCCGCTCCGGACGAGCTGCTGCGGGAGCGCCGTACGGTCACCGCCACCGAACTCACCGACACCGCCTGGGCGCTGGACTTCACCTTCTCCCTCACCAACGCCACCGGGCTGCCGCTCTCCATCGGCAGTCCGGCCACCAACGGCCGCCCCGGCGCGGCCTACGGCGGCTTCTTCTGGCGGGCCCGCAAGGAGGCGACGGCACCGGACGTCTTCACCGCCTCCACCGAGGGCGAGGCCGCGGCGCACGGCCGACGGGCCGACTGGCTCGCCCTGGCCGGCGCCCGCTGGACGCTGGTCTTCGCCGGGGCCACCGGACCGACCCGCCGCGACCCCTGGTTCGTGCGCACCGCCGAGTACCCCGGCGTCGGCTCCTCCCTCGCCCACGACGAACGGCTGCCGGTCCCGCCCGGGGAGACGGTGGTCCGCCGTGTCGTCACCGTCGTCGCCGACGGCCGGCTCGGCCGGGACGACGCCGCCGCCCTGGTCCGCAAGGCGGTGATCCCATGAGCGCCGCGCCGGCGGACACCACCTACCGGAACCCGGTCCTGAACGCCGACTGGTCCGACCCCGACGTGATCCGCGTCGACGACGACTTCTACCTGACCGCCTCCAGCTTCGGCCGCGTCCCCGGACTGCCGCTGTTGCACTCCCGCGACCTGGTCAACTGGACGCTCGTCGGCCATGCCCTCGAACGACTGGAACCCGAGAGCGAGTTCGCGGCCCCCCGACATGACCGCGGGGTCTGGGCGCCGTCCCTGCGCCACCACGACGACCGGTTCTGGATCTTCTGGGGCGACCCCGACCAGGGCATCTTCCAGGTCAACGCCCCGCAGATCCGGGGGCCCTGGACCCGCCCCCACCTGGTGAAGGCCGGCAAGGGCCTGATCGACCCGTGCCCGCTGTGGGACGAGGAGAGCGGCGAGGCGTACCTCGTGCACGCCTGGGCCAGGTCCCGCAGCGGCGTCAACAACCGGCTCACCGGCCACCGCATGCACCCCCACGGCACCGAACTCCTCGACGAGGGCAAGGTGATCGTCGACGCCGACCGCATACCCGGCTGGTTCACCCTGGAGGGCCCCAAGCTCTACCGGCACGACGGCCGGTTCTGGATCCTGGCGCCCGCCGGAGGAGTGGAGACCGGCTGGCAGGGCGCCTTCCGGTCGCGTGAGTTCTTCGGGCCGTACGAGGAGAAGGTCGTCCTGGAACAGCGGGACACCGACGTCAACGGCCCCCACCAGGGCGGCTGGGTGCGCACCCCGAGCGGCGAGGACTGGTTCCTGCACTTCCAGCAGCGCGGGGCGTACGGCAGGGTCGTGCATCTTCAGCCGATGTGCTGGGAGGCCGCGGGCGGCTGGCCGGTGCTGGGGGACGCCGGCGCGCCGGTCGCCGGGCACCGCCGGCCGGACCTGCCCGCGCAGCCGGCCGCGGCGCCCGCCACCGACGACGACTTCCCCAGAGGCCGCTACGGCCGTCAGTGGCAGTGGACGGCCAACCCTCCCCCGAGCTCTCGGCTCTGCTCGAGCAGGGGGGACCCCCATGAAGGCTGGGCCGTCCGGCACTCCACCGACGGGCTCCGGCTGACCTGCGTGCGCACCGCCGACACGCACGACCTGCGCAGGCTGGCGAACGTGCTCACCCAGCGGCTGCCCGGCACCCCGTGCACCGTCGAGGTGGAACTGCGGCTCGACAGCCAGGAGCCCGGGGCACGGGCCGGCCTCGCGGTCCTCGGCGACGCCTACCGCTGGATCGGACTCCAGCGGGGACCGGACGGCACCGCGCACCTGGTGCACCGGTTCGCCGAGACGACAGCCGAGAGGGAACGGGACGCCGACCACCCGCGGCTCGCCCCCGAGGGCCGGGTGAGGCTGCGGATCGAGGCCGGTGCCGGAGCCCGTTGCCGCTTCTCGTACGACACCGGGGACGGCTTCCGCTCCTCCGGGCAGACCTTCGCCGCCACTCCGTGGCGCTGGGTCGGCGCCCTGCTCGGTCTGGTCGCCTTCGCCCCGGCGGGCCGGGGGCACGCCGGGACGGCGACCTTCACGCAGTTCAGGATCAGCGCCGCGTAACCACCCTCCTCCGTCAAGCCTGTCGGGAGCCGTAATGACGCACCTCCACGGCAAGCGCTTGCCGACACCGCCCCCACCTGGCTGAGCGCCACCGGACGACCGCGAGACGCCCCCACACCCGCACATCCCGTCGGAACCAGAAGAAGAGAGCCGACCAATGAAGATCAGCAATCGCAGAAGCAGCACAGGCAGGCGCCGGACGTCGGCCGCCGTCGCCCTGGGCGCCGTGCTCGCGCTGACCGTCACCGCCTGCGGCGACGACGGCAGTGGAGCCGGCGGCGACAAGGGTGCCGAGGGCAGCGGCACGGGCAAGATCACCTTCTGGGACAACAACGGCGGTGTCCGCACCGCGATCTGGAAGGAGATCATCGCCGACTTCGAGAAGGCCAACCCGGAGATCGACGTCGAGTACGTCGGGATCGCCGCCACCGAGTACCAGTCCAAGGTCGACACCGCCATCCAGGGCGGCGGCCTGCCGGACGTCGGCGGGATCAGCGCGTCGATGCTCGCGGGCTTCTCCGCCCAGAAGGCGCTCGCCCCGCTGGACGACCGGCTGGGCAAGTCGTCCCTCGACGGCAGGCTCAACAAGGACATGATCGAGTCGCTGCGCGCCGCCGGCGGCGGTGACGACCAGCTGTACTCGGTCCCGACCTCCGCGAACAACGGCGTCCTCTACTACCGCACCGACCTGTTCGAGAAGGCGGGTCTTGAGGAACCGACCAGTTGGGAGCGCTTCTTCAAGGCCGCGGAGAAGCTCAGCGACAAGGGCAAGAACGAGTTCGGCTACACCATCCGCGGTGGCGCCGGATCCATCGCCCAGGCCCTGGACGCGATGTACGGCCAGTCCGGCATCACCACGTTCTGGGACTCCACCGGTGAGAAGACCACGGTCAACGACCCGAAGAACGTCGACGCCCTGGAGAAGTACGCGGGCCTGTTCAAGAAGGTCACCCCCGCCGCCGACCTGAACAACGACTTCACCAAGATGGTCGCGCAGTGGGACTCCGGCACGATCGGCATGCTCAACCACAACCTCGGGTCGTACCAGGACCACGTGAAGGCGCTCGGCGCCGACAAGTTCCGGGGCATCCCGCAGCCCACCGGCCCCGACGGCAACCGGGTCCAGGTCTCCAACCCGGTCGACGGCCTCGGCGTGTTCCAGAGCTCCAAGAACAAGGACGCCGCCTGGAAGTTCATCGAGTACGCGGTCTCTGCCGAGGCGAACTCGAAGTTCAACGAGTCCGCCGGCCAGGTGCCCTCGAACCTGGACGCCGCCAAGGACGACTGGATCGCCGAGGCGGAGCCGACCAAGCTGGCCGCGGACGCGCTGAGCGACGGGTCGACGACCATCGTCCAGCTGCCGTACTACCTGCCGGACTGGAACACCGTCTCCAAGGCCGACAACGAGCCGAACTTCCAGAAGGTGCTGCTCGGGGACATGAGCGCGAAGGACTTCCTCGACAACCTGGCCGAGCAGCTGAACGAGGCCCAGGCCGAGTGGCAGGAGCAGATGGCCTGAGCGCTTCCCGGTGTCACCGTGGGGTGGCCGCCGGCCCGTTCGCTCCGGGCCGCGGCCGTCCCCGCGCCCGGCCGCGCCCCCGCGCCGCGGCCGCCCGCACACAGGTACAGTCCCGCGCCCCCGAGGGGCGCTTTCCCGGACCCTTGCTGAAAGGCACAGGCTTGTGTCGCTCACGCGCAGACAGGTTTCCGCCGCCGGTCTCGGCCTCCCCCTCGCCCTCACGGTGACCGGCACCGCCCGGGCCGCGCCCCGGCGGCCCCGGCCCCGCACCCTCCACATCGCCGGGGACTCCACCGCGGCCCGGAAGTACGCCGACGCGGCCCCGGAGACCGGGTGGGGCACGGTGCTCCCCTTCCTGCTCCGCCATGACCTCGTGGTCGCCAACCACGCCGTGAACGGACGGAGTTCGAAGAGCTTCGTCGACGAGGGGCGGCTCGACGCCGTCCTCGACGCCGTCCGGCCCGATGACCTCCTGCTGATCCAGTTCGCGCACAACGACGAGAAGGCCACCGACCCGAGCCGCTACACCGAGCCCTGGACGACGTACCGGGAGTACCTGCGGCTGTACGTCGCCGGGGCCAGGGCCCGCGGGGCGCGGCCCGTGCTGGCCACCGCCGTGGAGCGCCGGAGGTTCGACCCGGTCGGCGACGCCGTGCCGAGCCACGGTGCGTACCCGGCGGCGATGCGGGCGCTGGCCGAGGAGGAGCGGGTCGCGCTGCTCGACATCCAGGCCCTGTCGCTGGCGCTGTGGCAGGAGCTGGGCGTCGAGGAGACCAAGAAGTACTTCAACTGGACGGCGAGCGAGCAGGACAACACGCACTTCAACCCGCCCGGCGCGATCGCCGTGGCCCGGTTGGTCGTCCGGGAGCTGCTGCGCACCCGGGTGCTCGCACCGCGGGACGTGCGCCGGCTGGACGAGGCGATCCCCGAGTCCTGGATCACCTGGCCGGACGCCGTCACGGCCGGCTGACCGGTCGAACGAGAAGAACGAGAAACACGAGAAGCGCAAGAAACAAGGGAGAGCAGCATCATGAACGGATCGACATGGCAGGGGCATGCCATAGTGAGAGTCGCCTCGCTGGCCGGCTGCACCGCCCTCGTGCTGGTCCTGACCGGCACCGGCGTCCAGGCCCACGCCGGCCATCACCCCGGCCACCCCCGCGACGTCGCCCGGCAGACGCTCGGCGCGAACGACGGCTGGGCGTCCCACGGAACCGGCACCACCGGAGGCGCCGACGCCACCGCCGGGCACGTCCGCACCGTCAGCGACTGGGCCGGATTCAAGGCGGCCCTGGCGGACGGCGGCAGCGCCCCGAAGATCATCAAGGTGCGGGGGACGATCGACGCGGTCTCCGACGGCTGCGACGCGCTCGCCGCCCCCGGCTACGACTTCGACGACTACCTCGCGAAGTACGCGCCCGAGACCTGGGGCCTGGAACAGGACCTGACCGACGAGCCCGACGACAGCCCCGAGGGCCTGCGCAGGGTCTCGGCCGCCAACCAGGACACCGCCATCAAGGCGAACATCCCCCCCAACACCACGATCATCGGCGTCGGCCGCGACGCCGGGTTCAAGGGCGCCAGCCTGCAGATCAAGGGCGTGGACAACGTCATCGTCCGCAACCTCACCCTCGAGAGCCCGGTGGACTGCTTCCCGCAGTGGGACCCGACCGACGGCGACCGGGGCAACTGGAACTCCGAGTACGACACCGCCGTCGTCCACGGCTCCACCCATGTCTGGCTGGACCACAACACCTTCACCGACGGCGACCACCCCGACAGCGAGGCCCCCACCCACTTCGGGATGCTGTACCAGCAGCACGACGGCGAACTGGACATCGTCCGGGGCGCCGACTACGTCACCGCTTCCTGGAACGTCTTCACCGAGCACGACAAGACGATCCTGATCGGCAACAGCGACAGCGAGTCCACGGCCGTCGGCGACCGGGGCAGGCTGAAGGTGACCTTCCACCACAACCTGTTCTCGAAGCTGGTCGAGCGCGCGCCGCGCGTCCGCTTCGGACAGGTCGACGTCTACAACAACCACTTCGTGGCCGGCCGGGGCTACGGCTACAGCTTCGGCGTCGGCAAGGAGTCCCAGCTCGTCGCCGAGCACAACGCGTTCACGCTGGCCGAGGGCGTCAGCCCGGCGAAGATCCTCAAGCGGTGGAACGACTCGCCGCTCACCGCCCGGGACAACCGCGTCAACGGCAAGCGGGTCGACCTGATCGCCGTGCACAACGCGGAGAACCCCGAGGTGGCCCTCCGCTCCGGCGCCGGCTGGACCCCCGCCCTGCGCACCGCCGTCCACCCGGCGCAGGTGGTCCCGGCACTGGTCGAGCACGGCGCGGGAGCGGGCCGCGTCCGCTGACACCTCCTGACACCCCCGCACCCCCGTTCGCCGGGGCGGGCGCGCTCCACCCCCACTGTGGCGCGCGCCCGCCCCGGTCCTCCCCGTACCGAAGGAGCCCCGCACGCCCTCCCCGCTGCCCGTGTCCAGAAGGGGTCTGCTGCCGGCGGGCGCCTCGGCCGCCGCCCGCACCCGCGAAACCCACCTCGGCGACTGACACCCCCGGACCGGCACATGGCCCCCGTCCCTGGTCCGCCCGGTCCCCGTGCACCGCCGAGTCGCCGTGGTGCACCGCGCGCGGGGGTCCGCGCGGTCAGAGCCTCCGGGTGGCCAGGGTCAGCCGGTCGCGCGCGTCGAACAGGGCGTCCTTGACCATCTGTTCGTGCGCGGGGGTGAGCCGGGCGACCGGCACCGAGCAGCTGATCGCGTCCCGCGCGGGCGTGCGGTAGGGGATCGCCACCCCGAAGCAGCGCAGCCCGAGCGTGTTCTCCTCGCGGTCCACGGCGAAGCCCTGCTCGCGCACCTGGTGCAGCTCCTCGATGAACTTCTCCCGGTCCGTGATGGTGTGCTCGGTGAGGGCGGGCAGGGTCTGCGGGAGCATCTTGCGCACCTGCTCGTCCGGGTACGTGCTCAGCAGCGCCTTGCCGAGCGACGTCGAGTGCGCGGGCAGCCGGCGGCCGACCCGGGTGAAGGGGCGCAGGTAGTGCTGCGACTGCCGGGTGGCCAGATAGACGACGTTGGTGCCGTCGAGCCGGGCCAGGTGGATGGTCTCCGTGGTGTCGTCCGAGAGCCGGTCCAGGGTGGGACGGGCCGCCGCCACCACCTCGTCGCCGTCGATGTAGGACGTGCCCACGAGCAGCGCCCGCACGCCGATGCCGTACCGCGTGCCCGTCGCGTCCGTCTCCACCCAGCCGAGGTCGACGAGGGTGCGCAGCAGCATGTAGAGACTGGACTTGGGGTAGCCGACGGCCTCCTGGACCGCCGCCAGGGAGTGCATACCGGGGCGCCCGGCGAAGTACTCGAGCAGTTCAACGGTCCGCACCGCGGACTTGACCTGTGCGCCGCCGCCCGTCTCGCCAGCCGACATTCCCTTGACCCTTCGTTCGACGAGAAGCTGAAGTTATAGTCTCCAGCAGCACATTCATCATCAGAGACAGTGTTCAGTATATCGAACGCCGCCGATGGGTGACGTACATACTGCGGCATTGAGGGCGGCAGTCAAGTGGAGGGACTCGCGGTGGCAGCAGCACCAGTCTGGAGCGTCGACCCCCGAACCGGGAGGCAGCGGGAACAGGTCGCGGTGGAGGCCACGGCCCAGGAGGTGGACGCCGCCGTCCGGGCCGCGCACGACGCGCGGGGCGCCCTGGCCGACCGCACCGTCCGTGCGGCCTTCCTGCGTTCCGCCGCCGACGAGCTCGAGGCGGCCCAAGGCCGCCTCGTCGAGGCCGCCGACGCCGAGACCGCCCTCGGCCCGGTCCGGCTGACCGGCGAACTCGCCCGCACGTGCTACCAGTTGCGGGCCTTCGCCGACATCGTCGACGAGGGCGCCTTCCTCGACGTCGTCATCGACCACCCCGACGACACCGCCACCCCGCCCGTCCCGGACCTGCGCCGCTACAAGGTCCCGCTGGGGGTCGTCGCCGTCTACTCGGCCTCCAACTTCCCCTTCGCCTTCTCCGTCCCCGGCGGCGACACCGCGAGCGCGCTGGCGGCCGGCTGTCCGGTGGTCGTCAAGGCCCACCCCGACCACCCGGGCCTGTCCGAGCTGGTCGCCAAGGTGCTGCGCCGCGCGGCGGCCCGGCACGGCGTCCCCGAGGGCGTGCTCGGCCTGGTGCACGGCTTCGAGGCCGGCGTCGAACTGGTCCGGCACCCGCTGGTCGCGGCGGCCGGCTTCACCGGCTCGGTGCGCGGCGGACGCGCCCTCTTCGACGCGGCGGCCGCCCGCCCGGTCCCGATCCCGTTCCACGGCGAGCTGGGCTCGCTGAACCCGGTCCTGGTCACCGAGGCCGCCGCCGCCGAACGAGCCGAGGCGATCGGTGCCGGCCTCGCCGGTTCGATGGCGCTGGGCGTCGGCCAGTTCTGTGTGAAGCCGGGCCTCGTCCTCGCCCCGGCGGGCGCGGCCGGCGACCGCCTCGTCAAGTCCCTGACCGACGCCGTCAGCGACACCGACCCCGGTGTCCTGCTCGACCACCGGATGCGCGACAACTTCGTCGCCGGGGTCGCCGAGCGCGCCCAACTGCCCGACGTGGAATCCCCGGTGACCCCGGGCCCGGGCGGTGAGCACACAGTCAGCGCCGGCTTCCTCACCGTCCCGGCGAGCAGGCTCACCACGGACGGCGAGCACGACCTACTGCTGGAGGAGTGCTTCGGCCCGGTCACCGTCGTGGCCCGCTACGAGGACGACACCGAGGTCCGCTCCGTCCTCTCCCGCCTGCCCGGCAACCTCACCGCCACCGTCCACCTGTCCGAGGAGGAGGGAGCCGGCCGGGGCCGGGGCGCGGAGATCCTCGCCGAACTGACCCCGCTCGCCGGCCGGGTCCTCGTCAACGCCTGGCCGACCGGCGTCGCGGTCGCCCCGGCCCAGCACCACGGCGGCCCGTACCCGGCGACGACCTCCACCTCCACCTCGGTCGGCGGCACCGCCATCGAGCGCTGGCTGCGTCCCGTCGCCTACCAGAACAGCCCGGCCGCCCTCCTGCCGCCGGAACTGCACGACGACAACCCGCAGAAACTGCCGCGCCGCTTCAACGGCAACCTGGAGCGCTGAACGCGCGCCCGCCGCCGCACGGCACGCGGGGGCCCGTCCGGCACGATCCGCCGGACGGGCCCGCGCGACGGAACGCGACGGGGGCCGGCACACCGGGAACCACCGCCCGCCGGGGAACGTCCTGCAGTGCGTGATCGAATCGCACCGGACCATGGGCCCCTTGGTGATCAGGACCGCCCTGGCGGCCGAGGCCGCGGACATCGCCGCGCTGCACCTGCGCGCCCGGTCCACGTACTACCCGGACGGCCTCCCCGACGACGGCACCGACTGGCCGGCGCGCTGGCAGGAGGCCGTCGAGCACCCCGAGGGGCAGGTGCTGTGCGCGGTGCGGGACGGCCACCTGGTCGGCATCGCCTCGTTCCGCACCCCACCGGGCGCCCTCGCCGACACGGTCAAGCTGTTCCAGTTCCACGCCGACCCGGGCCAGTGGCGTGTCGGCATCGGCACGGCCCTGCACACCGCCTGCGTCGAGGAGTGGCGGGCGAACGGCCGGCGGACCGCCGTGCTCGAGGTGCACACCGACAACCGGCGGGCCCAGGCCTTCTACGCCTGCCGGGGCTGGACCCCGGACCCGGGGCATCCGCCCGCCGAGGACGACCACCACCTCCACCTGTGCTTCGCCGTGCCGGGGGAATGAACCCCACTGGTTGAACGTTCACGCAGGCAGCGGAGGGAGTCTCCGTGTCCTCACCCCTGGGAGAGTGCCTCAACGATGCGTGTCGAAATCTGGTCGGACATCGCGTGCCCCTGGTGCTATGTCGGCAAGGCGCGGTTCGAGAAGGCGCTCGGCGAGTTCCCGCACCGTGACGACGTCGAGGTGGTGCACCGCTCCTTCGAGCTGGACCCCGGCCGGGCCAAGGACCACATCGAGCCCGTGCTCACGATGCTGACCAAGAAGTACGGCATGAGCCAGGCACAGGCCGAGGCCGGTGAGGACAACCTCGGCGCCCAGGCCGCGGCCGAGGGACTGCCGTACCGCACCCGGGGCCGCGACCACGGCGCCACCTTCGACATGCACCGCCTGCTGCACTTCGCCCGCACCCAGGGCCGCCAGGTGGAGCTGCTCGACCTCCTCTACCGGGCGAACTTCGCCGAGGAGCGGTCCGTCTTCGGCGACGACGAACGCCTCCTCGAACTCGCCACCGCCGCCGGCCTCGACACCGACGCCGCCCGCGCGGTCCTGGCCGACCCGGACGCGTACGCCGCCGAGGTGCGCGAGGACCAGCGGGAAGCCGCGGAACTCGGCGCGCGGGGCGTGCCCTTCTTCGTCATCGACCGCACGTACGGCGTCTCCGGCGCCCAGCCCGCCGAGGTGTTCACCCGGGCGCTGACCCAGGCGTGGGGCGAGCGGTCGCCGCTGAAGATCGTCGACGGCGACGCGGAGGCCTGCGGTCCCGACGGCTGCGCGGTCCCGCAGAGCTGACTCCGCCGGGCGGGCCTGAAAGCCGATGGACGGGGAGGTCCCGGGACCGCAGAGTGGTCCCATGGAGACCTTCGCGAACCTCGTCCGTGCCGAGTTCACCCCGAAGAGCACCTTCCTCAACACCGCGAGCAGTGGCCTGCTGCCCGTGCGTACGGTGACCGCCCTCGAAAAGGCCGTGCGGCTGAGGGCCGAGGGCGGCCCGCTGGATCCGCTGTCCGACGATGTCGAGGCGTGCCGGGCCGCCTACGCCCGGCTGGTCGGCGTCCCCGTCGAGCGCGTGGCGGTCGGCGCCACCGCCGCTCTCTGCACCGCCCTGATCGCGGCCTCGCTGCCGCCGGGCGCCGAAGTCCTCACCGTCGAGGGCGACTTCACCTCGGTGCTCAACCCGTTCCACGTACGCGGCGACCTCAAGGTGCGGGCCGTGCCCCTGGAGCGGCTCGCCGAGTCCGTCTGCCCGGGCACCGCCCTGGTCGCCGTGAGCGCCGTGCAGTCCGCCGACGGCCGGATCGCCGATCTGCCCGCGCTGCGGGAGGCGGCCGGGGAGCACGGCGCGCGCACCTATGTCGACCTCTCCCAGGCGGCCGGCTGGCTGCCGGTCGACGCCGACGCCCATGACTACTCCGTCGCCATCGCCTACAAGTGGCTGCTCGGCCCGCACGGGGCGGCCTTCCTCGTGGTGCCGGAGGACTTCGGTGGGCTGACCCCGGTGCAGGCGGGGTGGGTCGCGGGGGAGAGGCCCTGGGACAGCTGCTACGGACCCGTCACCGAACTCGCCCACTCGGCCCGCCGGTTCGATGTGAGCCCTGCCTTGTTCACCTACGCGGGACTGCGCGCCTCCCTCGAACTCGTCGAGGAGATCGGTGTGGAGACGATCCACGCCCGTGACCTCGCCCTCGCCGACCGCTTCCGGGCGGGGCTCGCCACGCTGGGCCACGAGCCCGTGCCCGCACCCGGCTCGGCCATCGTCTCCGTGCCGGAACTGGGCCGTCTCCAGCCCGAGCTGGACCGGGCCGGCCTCGCTCTGTCCAACCGGGCCGGCCATCTGCGGGCGTCCTTCCACCTCTACAACACACCGTCCGACGTGGACCGGCTGCTGGACGCCCTGTCCGGCTGAGGAGGCCGGGGCCCACGCCGGCCCGGTCACGCGCACGGCAGCGGGCCGGTGCCTCCCGTCCCACACGAGGAGGCCCGGCCCGCAGTCACCGTCGCGCGCTCACGTCACCGGCGTGAAGTCCCGTGCCCCGATGTACTCGGGACGCCGGACCGGCGCCGCGAACGGCTCGACGGCCGTGTTGTCGACGCTGTTGAACACGATGAACACGTTGCTGCGCGGGAACGGCGTGATGTTGTCCCCGGAGCCGTGCATGGCGTTGCAGTCGAACCACGTCGCCGAGCCGGCCGCGCCGGTGAACAGCTTGATGCCGTACTCGGACGCCAGCGCGGTCAGCCCCTCGTCGGAGGGCGTGCCCGCGTCCTGCATCTGCAGCGACTTCTTGTAGTTGTCCTTCGGTGTGGCCCCCGCACACCCGAGGAACGTCTTGTGCGACCCCGGCATGATCATGAGCCCGCCGTTGGTGTCGAAGTTCTCGGTCAGCGCGATCGACACGGACACCGTCCGCATCCGCGGCAGACCGTCCTCGGCGTGCCAGGTCTCGAAGTCCGAGTGCCAGTAGAAGCCGCTGGCCCCGAAGCCCGGCTTGACGTTGATCCGGGACTGGTGGACGTACACGTCCGAGCCGAGGATCTGCCGGGCCCGGCCGACCATCCGCTCGTCGCGCACCAGCCGCGCGAACACCTCACTGATCCGGTGGACCTCGAAGACCGAGCGGATCTCCTCGGACCGCGGTTCGACGATCGACCGCTCGTCGGCCCGGATCGCCGGGTCGGCGACCAGCCGGTTCAGTTCGTCCCGGTAGACGGCGACCTCGTCCTCGGTGATCAGCTGGTCGACGGCGAGGAAGCCGTCACGCTCGAACGCGCCGAGGTCGGCCGGCGAGATCGGGCCGGGCGCGTCCGGGGCGCCCCAGACGACCGGGTCCTGCCGCGGGGTGATGACCTCGGCGGAGCCGCGGGTGGGATAGAGGTCGGGGACGTGCGTCTCGGTGCTGGGGGTCACGGTGGCCATGGAACCTCACACCTCCTCGGTGAGCAGCGGGTATACGCCGTTCTCGTCGTGGTCCTCCCGTCCGGTCACGGGCGGGTTGAAGACGCAGATGCAGCGGAAGTCCTTCTTCACCCGCAGCGTGTGCTTCTCGTGCCCGTCGAGGAGGTACATGGTCCCGGGTGTGATCGTGTGCGTCAGCCCGGAGTCGTGGTCGGTGAGCTCTGCCTCCCCCTCCACACAGACGACGGCCTCGATGTGGTTGGCGTACCACATCGACGTCTCCGTACCGGCGTACAGGACGGTCTCGTGCAAGGAGAACCCGACGTTCTCCTTGGCGAGGACGATGCGCTTGCTCTCCCAGGTGCCCGACGCGGACTTCACATGCCGGTCGGTGCCCTCGAGCTCCTTGAAGGAACGGACAATCACGGTGCTGCGATGCCTCCTTGGTGGTGGTGATGGTGCCTGCGGGCCGTCCGGGCCCCGGACCGAGGCCGGGGCCCGGACGGTTCAGCAGGTGGTTCAGGTGGTTCAGGTGGTTCAGGCGGTCTCGCGGACGGCGCGGGCCAGCGTCCGCAGTCCCTCGTCCAGTTCGTCCGGGGTGATGGTCAGGGCCGGGAGGAGTTTGACGACCTCGCTCTCGGGGCCGGAGGTCTCGATCAGCAGCCCGAGCTGGAAGGCGCGTTCCGCGACCCGCCCCGCGCGCTCCTTGTCGTGGAACTCCAGGCCCCACACCAGCCCGCGACCGCGGTACTCCTTCACGTCGGCGAGGTTCTCCTCGGCGATGGCGATCAGCGACTGCTCGACCTGCTCGCCGCGCGAGCGGGTCTGCTTCTCCATCGCCGACCCGTCGGCCCAGTAGGCCTCCAGGGCGGCGGTCGCCGTGACGAAGGCCGGGTTGTTGCCGCGGAAGGTTCCGTTGTGCTCCCCCGGCTCCCAGACGTCCAGTTCGGGCTTGAACAGGGTCAGCGCCATGGGCAGGCCGTAGCCGCTGATCGACTTGGACACGGTGACGATGTCCGGCGTGATGCCCGCCTCCTCGAAGGAGAAGAAGGCGCCGGTACGGCCGCAGCCCATCTGGATGTCGTCGACGATGAGCAGCATGTCCTGGCGTGCGCACAGCTCGGACAGGGCGCGCAGCCACTGGGGCCGGGCGACGTTGATGCCGCCCTCGCCCTGCACGGTCTCGACGATCACGGCGGCCGGCTTGTTGAGGCCGGAGCCCTGGTCCTCCAGCAGCCGCTCGAACCACAGGAAGTCCTCGACCGTGCCGTCGAAGTAGTTGTCGAACGGCATGGGCGTGCCGTGCACCAGCGGGATGCCGGCCCCGGCCCGCTTGAAGGCGTTGCCGGTCACGGCGAGCGAGCCCAGCGACATGCCGTGGAAGGCGTTGGTGAACGACACGATCGACTCGCGCCCCTTCACCTTCCGCGCCAGCTTCAGCGCCGACTCGACGGCGTTGGTGCCCGTCGGGCCCGGGAACATGACCTTGTACGGCAGGTCGCGCGGGCGCAGGATCCAGTTCTGGAAGGACTCCAGGAACGCGCGTTTGGCCGTCGTCGACATGTCGAGCCCGTGGGTGACGCCGTCCCGCTCCAGATAGTCGATCAGCGCCCGTTTCAGTACGGGGTTGTTGTGGCCGTAGTTGAGTGAACCGGCTCCGGCGAAGAAGTCGAGGTACTCGTGGCCGTCCTCGTCGTACATGCGGCTGCCGTGCGCGCGGTCGAAGATGGTGGGCCAGCCACGGCAGTAGCTGCGCACCTCGGACTCAAGGGTCTCGAAGACGCTCAGATCGGGCTGGGTGATGGTCACGACGAATCGCTCCTCGTTGGCGTGGGAGGTCGAAGGGAGTCGGAGATCGGCGCAGTGACGCACTTCTTCGTGCGCGGGGGACCGAAGGTCAGGGGGTGAGGGGACCGATGCGGTACAGGACCTCGGGGTCGTGCGGTCCGTCGGGGAACTGGTCGGCCTCGAACAGCACCTCGCGCTCCAGCCGGGCGCCGTGGCGCTCGGCGAACGCGGTGAACAGGCGCTCGGAGGCGGTGTTCCCCGGGGTGATGGTGGTCTCCACGGTGTTCACTCCGTGTTCCGCGGCGGTCCGTGCGACCAGGCTGTCGAGCAGAGCGGCGGCCAGACCGCGGCCGCGGTGCGCCTCGTCCACCGCGACCTGCCAGACGAGCAGGGTGTGCGGGCTGTCCGGCCGTACGTAGCCGGTGACGAAGCCGATCGGCTCCCCGCCGGCGTCGCGTGCGACGGCCGATGTGGCGGCGAAGTCCCGGCACCACAGGAGATAGCTGTACGACGAGTTCAGGTCGAGGGTTTTCGAGTCCCTCGCTATCCGCCACAGCGCGGCTCCGTCCGCCGGGGCGGGGCGATCCATGTGCGGGTCTGCTTGAGCGGCACTCATGTGAATTCAACTTACCCAGGTAAATGCGAAATTGCATCGGCTGCCGGGGTTACCTGGTGGCTTGAACTATGTTATCGCGCGGGCGTGAAGCCGCAAGCGGAAGGTCGGCGAGATGCCCCGTTTTGCGGTGAATACAAGGCGCAAATCGGTCGCGTTGTGGAACCGGTCACAAGTGTGTAACTCCCGTGAGAGGGTCCCGGATGTGCCGCTTCCCGCCCCGCTGAATCGTTGCGTTTAGGTCCGAAGAAAGCGGGCAGAAGGAGATGGGAAACTGCTCTGGAAGGTTGTATTGAAATAAGCGGGAGAATGTCGGGTAAGAATGCCCCTGATTGCTTCCGGTAATCCTATGGAATTCATCATTTCGGTCGCCCGCGGTCGGTCGGCCCCTCATGTCCCCGCCGTGCCGCCGACATGCTCCCGCCCGGCTTCGGAGCCGTCTTGCGCGGGCTTACCGCCAGGCGCCGTCGGCCGCGCTCAGGGCGCCCCGCACGTCCACCGTCAGGCCCTGCTCCGCCAGCGCGGTGCCCAGGGCCGCCAGGCTCGCCCGTACCGCGCCCCTGGTCGCGTCGGAGCCGTAGTGGTTGACGCGGATCATCTCCTTGGCCAGTGCCCCGCCCCCCGCGGCCAGCGGGAGCGCCGGGTCCACGGCCAGGGCGTGGGCCACCAGTTCCGCGGCCACCGTGCCCGACGGAGCCCGCAGTGTCGTGGCGACCGGAGCCGCCTCGGACGCCTCGTGGACGTACGGCGCCAGGCCGCCGCCCAGCGCGAGCGCCCCCGCCCGCGTCGCCGCGGCGGCCGCCGCGTGCCGTGCCGTCACCGTGTCCAGGCCCACCGCCTCGATGTGCTCCACGCACGCCTGGAGCGCCAGCATCTCCAGCTGCGCCGGCGCGTGCGGCAGCGCCGTGCGGCCCCCGTCGATCCAGCGCTCCTTCCAGTCCAGCAGCGACAGGTACGAGCGGCGCGGCGCCCGCGGGTTCGCCGCCATCCGGGCCCACGCCCGCTCGCTCACCGACACCGCCGACACGCCTGCCGGACCGCCCATCGCCTTCTGCGCCCCGATCACGCACAGGTCCACGCCCCACGCGTCCGGCAGCACGGGTTCCGCCCCGATCGACGCCACCGCGTCCAGATAGAACAGCGCCCCGTGCTCCCGCACCGCCTCGCCGATCTCCGCGACCGGGTTGGTGTTCCCGGTGGCCGCCTCCGCGTGCACCAGGGAGACGAAGTCGATCTCCGGATGCCCGGCGAAGGCCTCGCGGATCTGCCCGGCCGTCACCGCCGTGTGGAACGGCACCGCCAGGTCGATCACCGTGGCGCCGCAGTCCCGCAGCCAGTCCCCGAAGGTCTGCCCGTAGGGGCCCGTGACGACGTTCAGGGCGGTCGTGCCGGGATCCGCGACCGCGCGGATCGCGCCCTCCAGCGGCAGCAGCGCCTCACCCTGCATGATCACGACGTCCTGCGTGGTGCGCAGCAGCCGTGCCACGCGGTCCTCGATCGAGGCGAAGTGCGTGGCGCTCAGCGGGGCCAGACCGAGGAAGGGGTGGGTGCTCACGGCGGTGCTCTCTCCAGATCGCGGCTTCACGAGGGCGTGCCCGCACGAGGTCGTGGGGGTACAGGTGCGAGCGTACGGGAGCCTGTCCGACGCCGGATTCCCCGACCGGACGGGGAGGCGGAGACCCCGGACCGGGTGGCCCCGCCCGGGTGGCGGCTCACTAGGGTGCGGTGTATGAGCGAACGCGCGGTGCTGCACGTGAAGGGCCGGATCCTCGTCGGACCGGACGAGGACCAGGTCCGCGACGAGCTGTGGGTGGTCGACGGGCGGATCTCCTACGACCGTCCCGGCACCGCCCGTGACGTCCGGACCGTCGAGGGCTGGGTGCTGCCCGGCCTGGTCGACGCCCACTGCCACGTGGGCCTCGACCGGCACGGCGCGGTCCCCGCCGAGGCCGCGGAGAAGCAGGCGCTCACCGACCGCGACGCCGGCGCCCTGCTGCTGCGGGACGCGGGCTCCCCCTCCGACACCCGCTGGATCGACGACCGCGACGACCTCCCGAAGATCATCCGGGCCGGCCGGCACATCGCCCGCACCCGCCGCTACATCCGCAACTACGCCTGGGAGGTCGAACCCGACGACCTCGTCGCCCACGTCGCCCGGGAGGCCCGGCACGGCGACGGCTGGGTCAAACTCGTCGGCGACTGGATCGACCGCGACCTGGGCGACCTGTCGGCCTGCTGGCCGCGCGGCGCCGTCGAGGCGGCGATCGCCGAGGCGCACCGGCTGGGCGCCCGCGTCACCGCGCACTGCTTCGCCGAGGACTCCCTGCGGGACCTGGTCGAGGCCGGCATCGACTGCGTCGAGCACGCGACGGGCCTGACCGACGACACCATCCCGCTGTTCGCCGAACGGGGCGTGGCGATCGTCCCGACCCTCGTCAACATCGCCACCTTCCCCGAACTGGCCGACGGCGGCGAGTCCAGGTTCCCGCGCTGGTCGGCCCATATGCGCAGGCTCCACGAACGCCGCTACGACACCGTGCGCTCCGCCTACGACGCCGGCATCCCCGTCTTCGTCGGCACGGACGCGGGCGGCACCCTCCCGCACGGCCTGGCGGCGGCCGAGGTCGCCGAACTGGTCACCGCCGGCATCCCGCCCGTCGACGCCCTCGCGGCCGGCACCTGGGCCGCCCGGGCCTGGCTCGGCCGCCCCGGCCTGGAGGAGGGCGCCCCGGCCGACCTCGTGGTCTACGCGTCCGACCCGCGCGCGGACGTACGGGTGCTCACCGACCCGCGCCGGGTGGTACTGAACGGGCGCGTGGTCGGCTAGGAACCGCTGCCCGGCGGGCGAAACCCGCCCACCGGGTGACGCGTGGGCGGCGGTGGGGAACAGTCGTGCCCCGGGATTCGAATGTGTCGACGGGCCTTCCACGAAGGAGTGAAGTGTCCTCGGATCGCTGACGGTCGTCTCCCGGGGCGGTCATTCTTTCCGGGTCCCACTCACGTCTCATGGGGGTCCCACCGCCTTGAACAGCACCAACTTCCGCATGCCCGCACGCCGTCTGGCCGTCGTCGCCGCGGCCACCGCCCTCGCCGCGGGTCCCGCGGCGCTGGCCGGAGCGGGCTCCGCGCAGGCCACCGGGGAACACGGCAGCGCGAGCGCGACCGTCCTGCGCACCGGACTCGACGTGGCCCTGCTCGACAAGAGCGTGAACGCCCCGCTCACCGTCTCCCTCAACGAGGTCCACGCGCCGCAGAGCGCGCGGAAGACCCTCCTCACCGCGGACCTGGAGGGCGTCGACGAGGGCCGACCCTTCAGCGTGCTGCGCGCGGAGGTGGCCGACGCGAAGGCGACGGTGGAGGGGGAGCGGGCCGAGTCCTCCACCACCCTCGCCAAGGCCCGGGTCCATGTGCCCGGACTGCCGCTGCTGTCGCTGATCGAGCTCGAGAAGGTCACCTCAAAGGCCGTCTGCGAGAGCGGCCGGACCCCGCTCGCCTCGGCCACCCTGCCCGGCTCGGTGACCGTGCTCGGCAAACGCGTCACGCTGACCTCCGAGGGCACCACCGAGGTCACGGTGCCGGGCGTCGGCGAGGTCCGCCTGGACCTGTCCAGGACGGAGACCACGTCCCGCACCGCCGCCGCCACCGCGCTCCGGCTCAAGGTCGCCGTCAACCCGGCGAAGCTGAACGTCGCCGAGGTCAACGGCACCGTCACCCTGGCCGAAGCGAAGTGCGAGGCCCCCGCGGCCCCGGCCGAGCAGCCCGCCGCCCCGGCCGAGGAGCAGGCGGCCCCGGCCGAGTCCGAGGAGTCCAGGACCGCCGACGTGCAACCCCAGGGCGCGCGGGCCGAGCAGCCGACCGGGGCGGACCTGGCCGAGACGGGCGGCGACTCGAGGACCCCGTACATCGCGGGCGCCGCCGTCGCGCTCCTCGCGGCGGGCGGCGCGGGAGTCGCCCTCTCCCGCCGGGGCCGCCGCAACTGACGCTGTACACCGACTACACCGATTACACCGACTACACCGACCTCATCGACGGGGACCGGCGCTCCCACCGCCGGTCCCCGCCGGTCCCCGCCGTGCCCACCGGGACACGGCCGGCCGACCCCTTTCCGCGGGCGCACAGGGAGGGGCGGATCAGCCTGCGTCCAGTGCCCGCTCCAGGGCTCCCAGGAACGCGTCCGTCGTCTGCCGGTCGCGTACCGCCAGGCGCAGCCACCGCTCGTCCAGCCCCGGGAAGGTGTCTCCGCGGCGCACCGCGAAGCCGAGGTCGCGGAGCCGGCGGCGTACGGCGGTCGCGTGCTCCAGCCGGAGCAGGACGAACGGGGCCTCGGCGGGACGCACGACGCTCAGACCGCGCGCGGCGAACTTCTCCAGCCCCGCGAGCAGATGGCCCCGGTCCGCGGCGATGCGGTGGGCCGCCCCGGCCGCCTCCGCCAACGCCCCGGCCCCCACACACGCCTCGGCCGCCACCAGCGCGGGTGTGGACACCGGCCACAGGGGCTGTGCCCGCTCCAGCACCGTGACGGTCTCCGGCGCGGCCAGGACGTAACCGATGCGCAGCCCCGCCAGCCCCCACGTCTTGGTGAGGCTGCGCAGGACCACCAGGCCCGGTACGTCCGTCCGGCCGGCCAGTGCCTCCCGCTCGCCCGGCACGGCGTCCAGGAACGCCTCGTCCACGACCAGCGTCCGCCCGGGACGGGCCAGTCGGGCGATCGCCGCGGCCGGGTGCAGCACCGACGTCGGGTTCGTCGGGTTGCCGATCACCACCAGGTCCGCTTCCTCGGGGACCGCCGCGGGGTCCAGCCGGAAACCGTCCTCCGCGCGGAGCAGCACCCGCTCGACGGTGTGTCCCGCGTCCCGCAGCGCCGCCTCCGGCTCCGTGAACTGCGGATGCACCACCACCGGCCGGCGCACCGGCGACGCCCGCGCCAGCAGCACGAACGCCTCCGCCGCCCCCGCCGTCAGCAGCACCCGCTCCACCGGCAGCCCGTGCCGCGCCGCCACCGCCGCCCGCGCCGCCCGCCCGTCCGGGTAGGCGGCGAGGCCGGTGAGCGACGCGGCGATGTGCTCCCGCAGCCACGCCGGGGGCGTGTCCGCGCGGACGTTCACGGCGAGGTCGACCAGAGCGGCGCCGTCGTCACGGACCTCGGCGTCCCCGTGGTGCCGCAGGTCGTGCGCGCCGGCCTCCGGTTCAGTGCGCATGGGAATGCGCGTGACCGTGCCCGTGGTGGCCGTGATGGTGGTGGCCGTCGTCGTCCGGGTGGAAGTGCGGCTGCTGCGGCGCCCCGACCTTGTCCTCGAAGCCCGGCAGCGCGATCCGGTACACGCAGCTGTCGCAGTTCATCCGCAGATCGCCCCGCACCGCCTCCGCGTACCGCTCCATCACCAGGTCCAGCAGCTCCGGCTCCGGCCCGATGACGTCCGCCGACCGCACCTCCGTCTCCGGGTGCGCCGCCGCCCACTGCTCGGTCTGGTGCCGCACCCGGTCCGGCAGGATGCCGGTGAACAGGAAGTACGGCAGGACGACGATCCGCCGGGCGCCGAGCCGCGCGCACCGGTCGAGCCCGCTCGGCACGTCCGGCGCCGCCAGCGACACGAACGCCGTCTCCACGGCCCCGTAGCCGCGCCCCTCCCACAGCAGCCGCGCCGCCTTGAACACCTCGGCGTTGGCGTCCGGGTCCGTCGAACCGCGCCCCACCAGCAGCACCGTCACCTCGGCGGGGTCCCAGGACGGATCCACCGCCTGCCGAAGCCGCCGCTCCAGCACGCTCAGCAGGGCGGGGTGCGGGCCCAGCGGACGGCCGTAGGTGTACGAGATCCCGGGGTGGCGCTCCTTCTCACGGGCCAGCGCCGCCGGGATGTCGCCCTTGGCGTGCCCGGCGGACACCAGCATCAGCGGCACGGCGGCGAACCGCCGCACCCCCTGGCCGACCAGCTCGGCGACGGCCTCGCCCAGCGGCGGCGGGGACAGCTCGATGAAACCGCCCGCGACGGGCAGTTCGGGGTGACGGCGCCCCAACTCCCGTACGAAGTCGCGGAACGCCTCCGCTCCGGCGTCGTCCCGGGTGCCGTGTCCGGCGATGAGCAGGGCGGGCGGGGTGGTCACGAGGTCTCCTCAAGCGAAGTGGGGTGGTACAGCAGGGCGTTGAGCGCGGCCGCGGCGACCGCCGAACCGCCCTTCTCGGACACGTTGCTCACCGCGGGCAACCCGCTCTCGCGCAACGCGGCCTTGGACTCGGCCGCTCCGACGAAACCGACGGGCAGCCCGATGACGAGCGCGGGGGAGGCGTCCAGGGTCAGCAGCTCCTCCAGGGCGGTCGGCGCGCAGCCGATCACCCACAGGGCCCCGGGGCCGACCTCCTCGTACGCCAGGCGCATCGCGTGCGCCGAACGCGTGAGGTCGGGCCCGGCCTCGGCGTCCTTGAGACGGCAGACGGTCCCGCGCCGGGTGATCCCGGCCGCGACCATCTCCACGTCCACCACGACGGGCGCCCCGGCGTGCAGCACCGCGTGCGCCTTCGCCAGCTCGTCCTCGTCCATGACGAGATCGTCCGCGTACGCCAGATCGGCCGAGGAGTGGATGACCCGCTCCACGACCGCCCGGGTCAGCGGCGGGAAGTGCCCGGTGTCCAGACGGGCGCGCAACCGGCGGAAGGACTCCTGCTCGATGGGATGGACCACACGCTTCACCGGGACTCCTCCTGCCAGCGGTAGCCGCGCGGGGTGACCATGCGCCCCGCGATCTCACGAGTGGCCGTGTTGCCCACGGTCACGACCGTCATCATGTCGACCGTCGCCGGGTCGAGCGCGGCGAGCGTGCTCAGGCGACTGGACTCGTCGGCGCGGGACGCGTTCCGTACGACACCCACCGGCGTCGTCGGCTCCCGGTGCTCGGCGAGGATCGCCAGCGCCTTCGGCAGCTGCCAGTCACGGCCCCGGCTGCGCGGGTTGTAGAACGTCACCACGATGTCCGCCTCGGCCGCCGCCCGCACCCGCCGCTCGATGACCTCCCACGGCGTGTGCAGGTCGGACAGACTGATCGACACGTGGTCGTGGCCCAGCGGCGCGCCCAGGATCGCCCCGGCCGCCAGCGCCGCCGTCACCCCGGGCACCCCGACCACGTCGATGTCGTCGGACGCCTCGGCGAGCGCCGGGGAGGCCATGGCGTACACGCCCGCGTCCCCACTTCCGATCAGCGCGACGGCCTGCCCCCGGCGGGCCTCCTCGACGGCCGTGCGCGCCCGCTCCTCCTCCGCGCCGAGCCCGGACTCCAGGATCCGGGTGCCGGGCCGCAGCAGATCGCGGATCTGGTCGACGTACTGGTCGAGCCCCACCAGCACGGAGGCGCGCCGCAGTTCCGCCTTCGCCCGCGGGGTGAGCAGGTCCCGGGCCCCCGGCCCGAGTCCGACCACCGCGAGCCGTCCGCGCCCCGGCCGCCGCACGACGGCACAGGTCGCCATCGCCGGCTGCCCGTCCGCACGTTCCGACTTCCGCTTGGGCACGAGGAGTTCGCCCCCGCGCACCAGCGCCGCGGCCTCCGCGACCGACGGGGTGCCCACGGCGGCGAGCGGCGCGTCGGAGGGGTTCGGCACCTCGATGCGCGCCAGCTCCCCGGCGGCGTACGCCACCAGTGGCACGTCCAGGCGCCGGGCCGCCTCCACGATGCCGGGCTCGTCGGACTTCGCGTCCACGGTGGCCAGTTCGGCGAGCGACGCGGCCGACAGCCCGGCCTCCCGCAGGGTGCCCTCGACCAGCGCGAGGACCTCGTCGACGGGGGCGCCCTTCGAGGCACCCACCCCGACCACGAGGGTGGGCGGCCGGAGGACGGCCTCCCGCTGCCCCGCCTCGACCAGCCGGTCCGTGAGGCGGATCGTGTACGCACCCTCGTCCGCGACCGGCAACGGGGGCAACGGCCAGGCCACATCGGTGCGCAGCGCCACCGGCTCACCGTCCAGCAGGGCGCGCGACACGGCGGCCACGTCACCCTCCACCGGGAGGCCCAGCGTGTCCAGACCGGGCAGCCCCGCCGCATCGGTCGCCGTGGTCACCACCGGTTCGGCGCCCAGCACCTCGGCGACCTCCCGTGCGAGATCGTTCGCCCCGCCGCCGTGCCCGCCCGCCAGGGAGACCGCGAACCGGCCGCCCTCGTCGACGCAGACCACGCCCGGGTCGCTCGCCTTGTCGTCCAGCAGCGGTGCCACCAGCCGCACCACGGCACCCGTGGCCAAAAAGCACACGAGCTGCTCGCACTGCGCGAACGCGGCCCGCACGGCGTCCCCGACGGGACCCTCGTACACCCGCGTACGGTCCGGCCACGCGGCGGCCAGTCGGTCCCGCGCGGCGGCTCCCGCCGCGGTGGCGGAGATGAGGCCGATCACAGGGCGGCTCCTTCGATGTCGGTACGTGCCGGGGGTCTGGAACCCCACAGCAGGAAAACGGGATTGGCCGCCGCCAGCCGGGTCACGTCCCCGGGCAGCGGCGCCAGCCGCGACGACTGCAACAGCACCCCGTCGCAGGTGAAGCCGGCACCGGCCAGCGCCCCGCGCACGGCCGGCACCCGGTCCAGGGCGGCCAGGGCGACGACGACCGTGCGCCGCGCCCGCCGCGCGCACGCGGTGACGATGGCGGGCAGCTCCCGCCCGCCCCCGCCGACGAACACGGCGTCGGGGTCGTCGAGATCGGACAGCACGGTCGGCGCCGCCCCGTGCACCACGCGTACGTCCACCCCGTGCGCGAGGGCGTTGGCGCGGATCCGCCCCACCCCGTCCGCGGTCTTCTCCACCGCGGTGACGGCGGCGCCCAGCCGGGCGCACTCCACGGCCACGGACCCCGAACCCGCGCCGATGTCCCACACCAGTTCGCCGGGGCGCGGTCCGAGCCGGGCCAGGGCCAGCGCCCGCACCTCGAACTTGGTGATCATCGAGTCCCGGTGGGCGAACCCGGCCTCGTCCAGCGCCCAACCGGCGGGCGGCGCGCAGGAGCCCGCGACGGTCCGTACGGGGCCGAGACCCCGCGACTCGTCCAGGCACAGCACGACGCTGACCGCCGGACCCCAGTCCCGTGCCGCCGCGACGGCGGGCGTGACCCGCTCCACCCGCTCCCGCTCGGGATCGCCCAGCGCGGAGGCGACGACCAGGACCCGGCCGGGGGAGTGCCGGGCCAGCGCCGCCCCCAGCTCCGCCGGACCGGCCCCCGGCCCCGTCAGCACGGCGACCTTCGGGTGAGCCCGGCACAGGTTGACGGCCGTCCGCGGATCCCGGCCGTGCGCGCTGACCACCACGGCGTCGTCCCAGGGCAACCCGACCCGCGCGAAGGCGGTGGCGACGGAGGAGACGCCCGGCCGCACGTCCAGCCGCTCGGACCCGAACCGCTCGGCCAGCGCCCGTACGATCCCGAAGAACCCCGGGTCACCGGAGGCCAGCACGACGACCGGACGCTCCTCGGCGACGTACTTCCCGACGGTGTCCAGCGCGGGAGCCAGCGCCCCGAGGACGACCCGCTCGGCTCCCTCGGGCAGCCGGACGGAGTCCAGGTGCCGCCGCCCGCCCACGACGAGCTCCGCCCCGGCGAGCACGGCCTCCTCGACCGGTGCCCCGGTCCCCGTACCGACGACCGTGATCACGTGCTCGCACCCCGGGTGCGCAGCGCCCTGCGGGCCTCGGGGTCGGCCTTGCGGTAGCCGTGGAAGTGACCGGGGTGGTACAGGTGCGAACGGGTGCCGCGCGCGTCGAGGGCGGGGCCGACCAGGAACAACGTGTGCTTCCAGAGCTTGTGCTCCTTGACCGTCTCCTCCAGCGTGCCGATCGTGCACTTCACGACCAGCTCCTCCGGCCAGGTCGCCTGGTACGCGACCACCACCGGCGTGCTCGTCGGATAGCCGCCCTCCAGCAGCTCCCGCACCAGTTGCCCGCTGCGCGCGGCCGACAGGAAGATCGCCATGGTGGTGCCGTGCCGCGCGAACTCGCGGACCTCCTCCCCGGGCGGCATCGGCGTCTTGCCGCCGCCGAGCCGGGTCAGCACCACGGACTGCGCCACCTCGGGAATGGTCAACTCCCGCTGCGCCAGAGCCGCGACGGCGGAGAAGGACGACACACCCGGCACGATCTCGGTCGCGATGCCGAGCTCCACGCACCGGTCGAGCTGCTCCTGCGTGCCGCCCCAGAGCGCCGGGTCCCCGGAATGGATCCTGGCCACCCTCAGCCCTTGAGCGCGGGCCCGCTCGTACACGGCCACGACGTCCTCCAGCGACATCGTCGCCGAGTCGAGGATCTCGGCGCCCTCCCGCGCGTGCTCGAGGACCTCCGCCTGGACCAGGCTGGCGGCCCAGATCACGATGTCGGCCTCGGCGATCGCGCGTGCGGCGCGCAACGTCAGCAGATCGGCGGCGCCGGGGCCGGCACCGACGAAGGTCACCTTGCCGGTGGGGGCATCGGCCATGGGGAAACGATCCTCTCCTGCGGTTCCTGCGGTTCCTGCGGTTCGTGTGATGTCTGCGGAGGGGCCGTGAGGCCGGACGCCCTCGCCCGGCTGTCCGCTCACAGCTTGCCGCCCCGCCCGCCGTCACGCCGGGGCGGCGCGATGAGCGTCGACAGATAGGGCAGGGGCGAACCGTCCAGCTCGGCGGCCGGCTGGACGAACTCCTCCGGCAGCCCGAGCGCCGACCCCCACACGGCGTCACCGAGCCGCCCGCTCTCCCGCAGCGCCTCGGCCACCTCGCCCGCCTGCCGCCCGAACTTGTAGGCGACGACCGTGCCGGGCCCGGCCAGCGCCTCCTTGAGCACGGCGGCCCCGGCGGTCACCGGCACCAGGGTGAGCGGTTCGGTCCCCTCGGTGAGCACGGCCCCGGAACGCGCCGCCAGATCCTGCATAGCGGTGATCCCCGGCACGGTCTCGACCACCGTCCCCGGCACCGACTCCGCGACGGTCTGGGCGAGATACGTGAACGTCGAGTACACGTTGGGGTCGCCGATGGTCGCGAACGCGACATGGCCCCGCTCCCGCAGCAACCCGGCCACCCGCTCACCGGCAGCGTCCCAGGCCGCCTCGCGCCGCGCCCGGTCGGTGCGCTCGTTCAGCGCGAACACCACCCGGACGACCTTCTCCTCGGGCACGTAGTGCAGCACGGTCGCCTCGGCCCGCCCCGGCTCCCCGCCGTCCTTCCCATCGGGTGCGGCCATCACCGGTACGACGACGACGTCCGCGGCGCGCAGGGCGTTGATCCCCTTGACGGTCACCAGCTCGGGGTCCCCGGGGCCCACCCCGACTCCGATCAGCCTGCTGCTCATGACGTCCGGCACCTCTCCAAGAACCGACGGGCGACACCGGGCTCGGACGCCCAGTGCGTGTGCAGGAAGCTCGCGTGCACACCTCGCTGTACAAAACCCTCGACGCGCCGCTCGGGCGCACGCATCCCCCACGCGGGAGCGGCCCCCGCCCCCGGTTCCACGAGCGTCCGGTGGAACTCGTGCCCCCGCATCCGCGTCCCGGCGGCGGCCAGCGCGCTGTCGGTCACGGCCACGGCGTCCCGGTAGCCCAGGGTCAGCCGCTCGCTCATCCGCGCGGAGGCGTCCAGCACCCCGCACAGGGGCAGCCCGTCCAACTCCCGGCACAGATACAGCAGCCCCGCACACTCGGCGGCGACCGGCGCACCGCTCAGAGCCAGTTCGGCAACCGCCTTGCGCAGCGGCTCGTTGGCGGACAGCTCGGAGGCGTACACCTCGGGAAACCCCCCGCCGATCACCAACCCACGGGCCCCGTCGGGCAGTTCCTCGTCCCGCAGGGGATCGAAGACCACGACCTCGGCTCCGGCGGCGGCGAGCAACTCGGAGTGCTCGGCGTAGGAAAACGTGAACGCGGCCCCACCGGCGACGGCGACCCGCACCAGCGGGTCCGCAGGTGCGGCCCCCCGGGGCGAAGAACTCAGAACCTCAGCCGCATCCCACGCAGCACACGACAACGCACCCGCACCCCGCGCCAGCGCGACCAGCCCCTCCAGATCGCACCCCGCCTCCACCTGCGCGGCCATGGCCGCAACCGCCCCGACCGCAGCAGCCCCCCGCTCGGCGACCGGCACCAGTCCCAGATGCCGCGACGGCGTCTCGACCCGGGCGGCCCGCCGGAGCACACCCAGCACGGGCACGCCGACGGAGTCCAGGGCCTCCCGCAGCAACGCCTCGTGCCGGTCCGACGCGACCTTGTTCAGGATCACGCCCCCGACCCGCACCTCCGGATCCCATGTCACGAAGCCGTGCACCAGCGCCGCCACCGACCGCGACTGCGACGAGGCGTCGACGACCAGGACCACCGGCGCCCGCAGCAGCTTCGCCACATGGGCCGTGGACGCCGACTCCCCTTCCCCCGCGGCCCCGTCGTACAGCCCCATCACGCCCTCGACGACCGCGATGTCGCACCCGCGCGCACCGTGCGCGAACAGGGGACCGACCAGCTCCGGACCGCACAGGTACGCGTCGAGGTTGCGCCCCACCCGCCCTGTGGCCAGCGCGTGGTACCCGGGGTCGATGTAGTCCGGCCCGACCTTGTGCGGGGACACCGCGAGCCCCCGCGCGGTGAGCGCGGCCATCAACCCCGTGGCGACGGTGGTCTTGCCGCTGCCCGAAGCGGGCGCGGCAATCACCAACCGGGGTACGGAGGTCACCACTCGATGCCCCTCTGCCCCTTCTGCCCGGCGTCCATGGGGTGCTTGACCTTGGACATGTCGGTCACCAGGTCGGCGAACTCCACGAGCTTGTCGGGCGCGTTCCGTCCGGTGATCACCACGTGCTGCGTCCCCGGTCGGTCCCGCAGCACCGACACGACCTCGTCGGTGTCGATCCACCCCCAGTGCATCGGGTACGCGAACTCGTCCAGCACGTACAGCTTGTACGTCTCGGCGGCCAGGTCGCGCTTGACCTGTTCCCAGCCCTCGCGGGCCTTCTCCTCGTTGTCCATCTGCGCGTCCCGCTGGACCCAGGACCAGCCCTCGCCCATCTTGTGCCAGTCGACGCTGCCGCCCTCACCGGAGGCGCCGAGCACCCGCAGCGCGTTCTCCTCGCCGACCTTCCACTTCGCCGACTTGACGAACTGGAACACCCCGATCGGCCACCCCTGGTTCCAGGCCCGCAGCGCCAGCCCGAACGCGGCGGTCGACTTGCCCTTGCCGATGCCCGTGTGCACCACGACCAGCGGCCGGTTGCGTCGCTGACGCGTCGTCAGTCCGTCGTCCGGTACGACACTCGGCTGCCCCTTCGGCATTACGCGGCCCTCCTCGAAGTCCCCTGTACGTCCCTGACCAGCCCGGCGATGGAGTCCGCCCGCAGCTCGTCCAGCGTCACCGCCGTGCCGCCCAGCTCACCCGCGAGCTGTCCGGCGAGCCCCAGCCGCACCGGCCCCGACTCGCAGTCCACGACCACGGACGCGGTCCCGTCGGCGGCGAACAGCCGTGCCGCCCGCCCGGCGAGGGCGACCGGTTCGGTCCCACCCGTCGCCCGACCACCACCCCGGCCGGAGGCGCTTCGCGCCGCCCCTCCGTCTGTGGCCCGCCCGTCCGTCACCACGACCACCAGCGCCCGCCGTGCCGGGTCCCGCAACCGCTCCACGCGCAGCACGTCGTGCGCCTTGAGCAGCCCGGCCGCCAGCGGCGTGCGCCCGCCCGTCGGCAGCGACTCCAGCCGGGCCGCCGCCGCGTCCACCGACGAGGTCGGCGGCAGCGCCACCTCGGCGGCCGATCCCCGGAACGTCACCAGACCCACCTTGTCCCGCCGCTGATAGGCGTCCAGGAGCAGCGACAGCACGGCGCCCTTCACGGCACTCATCCGCTGCCGCGCGGCCATCGACCCGGAGGCGTCGACGACGAACAGCACGAGATTCGACTCACGCCCCTCCCGCGTGGCCTGCCGCAGATCGTCCCGCCGCACCACCAGTCCGGGCCCCGACCGGCCCCGGGCCCGCTGATGCGGGGCCGCCGCCTGCACGGTCGCCGAGAGGTGCAACTTGGTCAGCGTCCCTTGCGGCCGCCGGGCCCCGGTGGTCCGTCCCTGCTCGGTCCGGGCACGGGAACGCCGCCCGGCGGCCCCCTGGCCGAGGCCCGGCACGTTCAGCACCTTCGTCCGGAACGGCTCCGCGGCCCGTACGGCGGACTGCTCCCCGACACCGGGCCCCGCCTGAGGCTCCCCGCCCTCACCGGCCTCGGGCCGGGCAGCGGTGTCACCGTCGCCCTGAGGGCCCTCGTCGGGTGCCGGCTGCCCACCCGGACCACCGTCGGGTCCCGGGTCGGGATCGTCGTCGCCCCCGTCCTCACCAGGCCCGCCGAACTCCTCCAGCGTCTCGTCGAGCTTGTCCTCGTCGAGTCCGGGCGCGTCGAAGGGATTGCGCCGCCGCCGGTGCGGCAGGGCCAGCAGCGCGGCCTGCCGCACGTCCTCGGCGAGCACGTCGGTGCGCCCGGCCCAGGCCGCCAGTGCGGTCGCGGTACGCGCCATCACGATGTCGGCTCGCATCCCGTCCACTTCGAAAGCCGCGCAGGTCGCCGCGATCTGCCGCAACGCCCCGTCACCGAGGCGCACCGACGGCAGCAGCTCCCGCGCCGCCACGATCCGCGCCCGTACGGCGGCCTCCTCGTCGGCCCAGCGGGCGGCGAAACCGGCCGGGTCGTCGTCGTACGCCAGCCGCCGCCGGACCACCTCGACCCGCTGGTCGGGTTCGCGTGAGGCGGACACCTCCACGGTGAGACCGAAGCGGTCCAGCAGTTGGGGTCTCAACTCGCCTTCTTCGGGGTTCATCGTCCCGACGAGCAGGAAACGCGCGGCGTGCCGTACGGAGACGCCTTCGCGCTCGACGTACGAGGCGCCCATGGCGGCGGCGTCGAGCAGCAGGTCGACGAGATGGTCATGGAGAAGATTGACCTCGTCGACGTAGAGGATCCCGCGGTGCGCGTCGGCGAGCAGGCCCGGTTCAAAAGCCTTGACACCCTCGGAGAGCGCCCGCTCGATGTCGAGCGCACCCACCAGCCGGTCCTCGGAGGCACCGACGGGCAGCTCGACCATCCGCGCCGACCGCGACTCGAACGCCCCGGGCTCGTGCGGCCCGTCCGGGCATGCGGGGTCGGGGGAGCCGGGGTCGCAGGAGAAACGGCACTTGGAGACGACGTCCACCGTCGGCAGGAGCGCCGAAAGGGCGCGCACGGCCGTGGACTTGGCGGTGCCTTTCTCCCCGCGGACCAGTACGCCACCGACCTGCGGTGACACCGCGTTGAGCAGCAGCGCGAGCCGCAGGTCGTCCTGACCGACAACGGCCGTGAACGGGAACGGGGTGGTCACTTGTCGTCGCCCTCCAGATCGCCTTCGAGCTCCAGATAGGTGGCACGCAGCCGCTCGAGTGTTTCTGCGTCCGGCTCCGCCCACAGACCGCGGTCCGCCGCCTCCAGCAAACGTTCCGTGATGCCGCGCAGAGCCCAGGGATTCGACTTCCGCATGAAGTCCCGGTTCTCGGCGTCGAAGACGTACTCGGCGCTGAGCTTCTCGTACATCCAGTCGTCCACGACCCCGGCCGTGGCGTCGTAGCCGAACAGGTAGTCGACGGTCGCCGCCATCTCGAAGGCACCCTTGTAGCCGTGCCTGCGCATCGCGGCCATCCAGCGGGGGTTGACCACTCGCGCCCGGAAAACGCGGTGCGTCTCCTCGCCCAGCGTGCGCGTCTTCACCTGGTCCGGTGTCGCCGAGTCCCCGACGTACGCTTCCGGGCTCGCGCCCGTCAGGTGCCGCACCATGGCGACCATGCCGCCGTGGTACTGGAAGTAATCGTCCGCGTCGACGAGGTCGTGCTCGCGCGTGTCGACATTCTTCGCGGCCACCGCGATCCGCCGGAACGCCGTCTCCATGTCGCCGCGCGCCGCCCGACCGTCGAGTCCGCGCCCGTAGGCGTAGCCGCCCCACACCGCGTACACCTCGGCCAGGTCCGCGTCGCTTCTCCAGTTGCGCGCGTCGATCAGCGGCAGCAGCCCGGCGCCGTACGCGCCCGGCTTGGAGCCGAAGATGCGGGCCGTGGCCCGCCGCCGGTCGCCGTGCTCGGCGGTGTCCTCGTCGGCGTGGGCACGGACGTAGTTCTGCTCGGCGGGCTCGTCCAGTTCCGCCACCGCCCGTACCGCGTCGTCGATCAGCCCGACGACGTGCGGGAACGCGTCCCGGAAGAAGCCGGAGATGCGGACCGTGACGTCGATGCGCGGCCGGCCCAGCTCCTCCAGCCCGACCACCTCGAAGCCGGTCACCCGGCGCGAGGCGTCGTCCCACACCGGACGGCAGCCCAGCAGCGCCAGGATCTCGGCGATGTCGTCGCCCTGGGTGCGCATCGCGGACGTGCCCCACACCGTCAGGCCGACGGACTTCGGATACTCACCCGTGTCCTGCAGGTACCGCTGCACCAGCGAGTCCGCCAGCGACTGACCGACCTCCCAACTCAGCCGGGACGGGATCGCCTTGGGGTCGACGGAGTAGAAGTTCCGGCCGGTCGGCAGGACGTTGACCAGCCCGCGCGTCGGTGATCCCGACGGGCCCGCAGGGACGTAACCGCCGTTCAGCGCCCGCAGGATGTGCCCGATCTCGTCCGTGGTCCGGGCGAGCCGGGGGACGACCTCGGTGCAGGCGAACTCCACCACGGCCACCGCGTCCGGGAGTTCGGCGCCGAGCACCTCGCGCACCAGCGGCGCGCTCTGTTCGACCGCCCAGCCGCGCTCCTCCATGCCCTCCGCGATCCGCCGGCACAGCTGCTCCAGCAGGTCGATCGCGTCGGAGGCCGACCGCGCAGGACCGTCCACCAGCTCCGTCAGCTCCACCGGCACCTTCAGCGGGGCGCCCGGCTCGGCCAGCAGCTCCTTCTCCACCAGCCCGAAGTGCTCGGCCAGCGAGGCCCGCAGGCCCGGCAGCGCGTTCGCCTGTCCGCCCCACACCTGTGAGGCGCGCAGCACCGCGAGCACCAGGTTGACGCGCGGCTCGCCGACCGGGCCACCGCCCAGGATGTGCAGGCCGTCGCGGATCTGCACGTCCTTGATCTCGCACAGATAACCGTCGATGTGCATGACGAACGAGTCGAAGTCGTCGTCGTCCGGCTGGTCGTCCACGTGCAGGTCGTGGTGGAGCTCGGCGGCCTTGACGAGGGTCCAGATCTGCGCCCGTACCGCCGGGGCCTTGTCCGGGTCCAGGTCGGAGACGAGCGCGTACTCGTCGAGGAGTTGCTCCAGCTTCGCCAGGTCGCCGTAGGTGTCGGCGCGGGCCATCGGCGGGACGAGGTGATCGACCACCGTCGCGTGCCCGCGCCGCTTGGCCTGGGTGCCCTCACCGGGGTCGTTGACGATGAACGGGTAGATCAGCGGGAGGTCGCCCAGGACGGCGTCCGGCGCGCAGCCCGCGCTCAGCCCGAGGCCCTTGCCCGGCAGCCACTCCATGGTGCCGTGCTTGCCCATGTGCACGATCGCGTCGGCGCCGAAGCTGTTCTCCAGCCACCGGTAGGCGGCCATGTAGTGGTGCGACGGCGGCATGTCGGGGTCGTGGTAGATGGCGATGGGGTTCTCGCCGAAGCCGCGCGGCGGCTGGATCATGACCACGACGTTCCCGAACTGGAGGGAGGCCAGCACGATGTCGTCGCCGTCGACGTACAGCGAGCCCGGCGGCTCGCCCCACGCCTCGGTCATCGCGTCCCGCAGCGCCGGGTCCAGCTTCTCGAACCAGGCCCGGTAGTCCGCGAGCGGCACCCGGGCGGGCGCGGCGGCCAACTGGTCCTCCGTCAGCCACTCCACGTCGTGGCCGCCCGCCTCGATGAGCCGGTGGATCAACTCGTCGCCGTTGTCGGGGTACCCGTGCACCCCGTACCCCGCGTCCCGCAGCGCGTCCAGCACCCGTACCGCCGAGGCGGGGGTGTCGAGCCCCACCGCGTTGCCGACGCGGGAGTGCTTGGTCGGGTAGGCGGTGAAGACCAGTGCGAGCCTCTTCTCCGCGTTGTCCAGGTGCTTCAGCCGGGCGTGCCGTACGGCGATCCCGGCGACGCGCGCGGCCCGCCCGGGGTCGGCGACGTAGACCGGGACGTCGTCGGGACCCTGCTCCTTGAAGGAGAACGGGACCGTGATCAGCCGTCCGTCGAACTCCGGGATGGCGACCTGCATCGCCGCGTCCATGGGGGAGAGGGCGGCGTCCGACTCCTCCCAGGCGGCGCGCGACGAGGTCAGGCACAGCCCCTGCAGCACCGGGACGTCCAGGTCGGCGAGGGCCCCGATGTCCCAGGCCTCGTCCTCCCCGCCCGCCGACGCCTGGGAGGCGTGCGTGCCGCCGGCCGCGAGCACGGTGGCGACCAGGGTGTCCGCCCGCCCGAGGATCTCGTACAGCCCGGGGTCGGCGCCGCGCAGCGAACCGCAGTACACCGGCAGGGCGTTGGCGCCGTGTGCCTCGATCGCGTCGCAGAGCGTGTCCACGAAGGCGGTGTTGCCGCTCAGTTCGTGGGCGCGGTAGAAGAGCACGCCGACGGTCGGACGGTCCGCCGAGACGGTACGGGAGCCGTGCACCCCGTACTCCGGCATCCGGCGCGGCTCCTCGAAGCCCTCGCCGGTGAGCAGCACGGTGTCGGACAGGAACCGGGCCAGCTCGGCCAGGTTGTCCGGGCCGCCCTCCACCAGGTACTTCAGTGCCTCCGCCACGACGCCCGCGGGCACCGACGACTCGGCCATCAGCTCCGCGTCCGGCACCGCCTCGCCGCCGAGCAGCACCGTCGGGATCCCGGACGCCCTCAGCGCCGCGAGCCCGTCCTCCCAGGCACGCTTGCCGCCCAGCAGCCGTACGACGGCGAGGTCCGCGCCGTCGAGCAGCGCGGGCAGTTCGGCCGCCACGTCCACGCGGGTCGGGTTGCCGATCCGGTAGGAGACGCCGGTGGCGGCGCGGGCCGCCAGCAGGTCCGTGTCGGCGGTCGACAACAACAACACTGTGCTCATGCGGGCGCTCCCGGTGGAATGAAAGGCAGTCCTTGCGGCGCGCCCGACTCGATGAGCCGCCAGAGCGCGTCCGTGTCCGCGTGCTGTTCGATCAGGTCGCCGAGCCGGTCGAGCTGCTCCTCGCGCAGCGCGGCGAACGAGGTGTCGGGGGCCGGCACGAAACGGCGCCCCGCGGCGGCGGCCACCTCGCGCAGGAAGGCCCGGCGGAAGCCGTCGGACTCCAGCGAGCCGTGCCAGTGCGTGCCCCAGGTCTGGCCGACCCGGCAGCCGTCCAGGCTGTGTCCGCTGTCATCAGAGATGAACGCTGTCCCGCCGGTGACGTCGGCGACCCCGTGATGGATCTCGTACCCCTCGACGGGCTCCCCGAGGGCTTCCCCGGCGGGACGGGTCAGCGTCTTCTCCCGCGCGAACCGCACCCGCACGGGCAGCAGTCCGAGCCCGTCGACGTGCCCGGCGCGGCTTTCGACCTCGTCCTCGATGTGCTCGCCGAGGATCTGGTAGCCCCCGCAGATCCCCAGCACGGGCCGTCCCTCGGCGGCCCGTCGCTTCAGGGCGTCCGCCAGCCCCCGCTCGCGCAGCCATTCGAGGGCCCGCACGGTCCCGCGGGTCCCCGGCAGGACGACGAGGTCGGCGTCGGCCAGTTCCTCGGGCCGGTCCACGAACCGCACGACGACGCCCGGTTCGGCCGCCAGCGCGTCCACGTCCGTGAAGTTGGACATCAGCGGCACCGCGCACACGGCGACCCGCAGCACGTCCTCGCCGACCGGCGGGGCGACGGCCGACTCCCGCACGGCACCGCGCAGGGACACGGCCAGCCCGTCCTCCTCGTCGATGCCGAGCCCGTGCCGGAAGGGCAGTACGCCGTACGTGTGCCGCCCGGTCAGGCCGTGCAGCATGTCGAGGCCCGGCTCCAGCAGCGTCACGTCGCCCCGGAACTTGTTCACCAGGAACCCGGCGACCAGCGCCTGGTCCTCGGGGGAGAGCAGGGCGACGGTGCCGAAGAAGGAGGCGAAGACCCCGCCGCGGTCGATGTCGCCGACGACGAGGACGGGGAGCCCGGCGTTCCTGGCGATCCCCATGTTCACGATGTCGGTGCGCCGCAGGTTGATCTCGGCCGGGCTGCCGGCCCCCTCACAGATCACCGCGTCATACGTGTCCCGCAGCTGTGCGAGGCAGTCCAGCACCGTGCCCAGCAACTGTTGTTGCCGTCCGCCGTGGTAGCCGCGCGCGCTCAGCTCGCCGACCGGCTTGCCCAGCAGCACCACCTGGCTGCTCCGCTCGCCGCCCGGCTTGAGCAGCACGGGGTTCATCAGTGCGGTCGGCTCGACCCGGCAGGCCTGGGCCTGCATGGCCTGCGCCCGCCCGATCTCGGCGCCCTCGCGCGTCACGAACGAGTTCAGCGACATGTTCTGCGCCTTGAACGGCGCGACCTTGACGCCCTGCCGTGCCAGCCACCGGCAGATCCCGGCGGTCACGACGCTCTTGCCGGCGTCCGAGGTGGTACCGGCGACCAGCAGACCCCCACCGCTCATGACCTGTGCCCCTTCCCGACGATCCGTGCGGCGACGATCCGCGCGGCGGCACCGACGCCGAGCGTCAGCCAGCCGACGCGCCGCGAGAGCCGTACCGCCCGGTCGATGTCCGCCACGGCCACGGGACGGCCGGTGCCGTTGAGGACGGGCCGGTGTTCGACCCGCCCGGCATAGGACAGCGTTCCGCCGAGCCGCACGCCGAGCGCGCCCGCGAAGGACGCCTCCACGGGGCCCGCGTTGGGGCTGGGGTGCTTCGCGGCATCCGCGCGCCACGCCCGGACGGCGCCCCGCGGGTCCGGCCCGGCGACCGCGGCGAGTACGGCGGTCAGCCGCGCCCCGGGCCACCCGGCGACGTCGTCGAGGCGGGCGGAGGCCCAGCCGTAGCGCCGGTACCGGGGGGACTTGTGGCCGACCATGGCGTCCAGGGTGTTGACGGCCCGGAACCCGAGCAGTCCCGGCACCCCGGCGACGGCGCCCCACACCAGGGCGCCCACCACGGCGTCGGAGGTGTTCTCGGCGACGGACTCCACCACCGCGCGGGCGATCCCGTCGGCGTCCAGCGCCTGCGGGTCCCGCCCGCACAGGTGCGGCAGCCGTGCCCGCGCGGCCTCGATGCCCTCGGCGGTGCCGGTCTCCAGGGACCGCCCGACGGCGCGGGCCTCCCGGGCCAGCGACGTCCCGCCGACGACGGCCCAGGTGGCGGCGCCGGTCAGGGCGATCGAGGCAGCGGAGGAGGACCGTACGCACCGGGCGGCAAGGCTCCCCAGGGCGACGGCCCCGCCGACGCAGACGGCGGTGTGCAACGCGCCCCGGCCGCGGTCGTCCCGCCACAGCATCCGTTCCACGGCAGCCGCGGCCCGCCCGAAAGCAGCGACCGGATGTCCCCGGCGGGGATCGCCGAGGAGCAGGTCGCCGAGGAGGCCGGCGGCGGCGCCGTACGCGAACTCGCGATCGGCACCCACGGGTTCAGCCGGTGGGGGATCCGGTGGAAGGGACCGCCCCGATCCGGGGTGGAGTGTCGCTGGTCGACCTCGACGGGCAGCCGGGCATGGCGATATGTCCTCACTCAGGGTGTCCACGCCCTGGTTCGACGAGACCGGCGGTGAGAGTTCCTGGCTCCCGGGGTGTGCACCCCGGTGACAGTGGCGGGACCGCGCCGGACTTACACCGGCTTCCTCTCCTGTCGCCGCATTGGCATCCGGCAGTCCACCACGGTCCGGAAGAACCGTCAACCTGCCTTTGACCTGCGAGGCTGAAGTGTGCTGAGGCCCACAGAGGGGTTCCGGTGGGGGAACGCGAACGGGCGGAGCGGGGCGCGAAGCCCCGCACCGCCCGTCGGACGGAGACGACTCTGATCAGACCGCGATCAGGCCGAGATCAGGTCAGGATCAGGCCATGATCAGATAGATCCCGTACGCCACCGCCGCCGTGCAGGCCGCGAAGCAGGCGTAGGCGCCGGTGACCGCCAGGGCCGCGGACCGGCCCTGGGCGGCGGCCCGCTCGTGGCGGGACAGGCCGACGATGCCGAGGGTGAACAGGGCCACCAGGGCCACGGTGACCACGAGGCTGACGCCGAAGACGGAACCGAGGGCCGCCCAGTCGATCTTCATGGTGCTCTTCTTCCTTCGTACCGGGGCGCGGTCAGACGGTGGTCTTGGCGGCCGGGTCGGTGGCGGCCGGGGCCGGGATGGTGGCCGAGAGCTCCTCGACCGGGCTGCCCGCCGGGGGCGGGGTCACCGCGGCCATGGCGGCGGTCACCACGCCGGCCGGCTCCTCGGCGGTGGCGGCCGAACCGTCGGCGGCATCGTGGTCGTTGACGTTGGTGTGGTCGACGACCTCCCGCCGGGAGATCTTCCAGATCGCCGCGCTGGAGGAGACCAGGAAGACGGCGACGACGGCGGTGCCCCAGCTGCCGGCCCGGCAGACCAGCTCGGCGATGGCCCCGACCAGGGCCGCCGCCGGCAGCGTCAGGCCCCAGGCGACGAACATCCGGGTGGCCGTCGACCAGCGGACGACACCGCCCTTGCGGCCCAGGCCCGCGCCCATCACGGCACCGGAGACCGAGTGCGTGGTGGAGAGGGAGAAACCGAGGTGGGAGGAGGCCAGGATGACCGTCGCGGCGCTGGTCTGGGCGGCGAAGCCCTGCTGCGGCTGGAGGTCCGTCAGGCCCTTGCCCATCGTGCGGATGATGCGCCAGCCGCCGAGGTAGGTGCCGAGCGCGATGGCGACGCCCGCGGACACGATGACCCACAGGGGCGGGTCGGAGTCCGGGGCGAGGGTGCCGCCGGCGACCAGGGCCAGGGTGATGATGCCCATCGTCTTCTGCGCGTCGTTGGTGCCGTGGGCCAGCGAGACGAGGCCGGCGGAGGCGATCTGACCCGCCCGGTAGCCCTTCTCGGACGCCTTGCCGTCGGCCTTCTTGCCCAGGCGGTAGGTCAGCCGCGTCGCGAACATCGCGGCGAGGCCGGCGACCAGCGGCGCGGCGATCGCGGGGATCAGCACCTTGGTGACCAGGACGTCACCGTGCACCGCGCCGAAGCCCGCCGAGGCGACGGTGGCGCCGATCAGACCGCCCATCAGGGCGTGCGAGGAGCTGGACGGCAGACCGACCAGCCAGGTCAGGAGGTTCCAGAGGATCGCGCCGACCAGTGCGGCGAAGATGACCTCGGGACGGATGCCGGCCTCGTCGACGAGGCCTTTGGAGATCGTGTTGGCGACCTCCACGGAGAGGAAGGCGCCCACCAGGTTCAGCACGGCGGACATGGCCACCGCGACCTTGGGCTTGAGAGCACCGGTCGAAATGGTTGTCGCCATCGCGTTCGCGGTGTCGTGGAAACCGTTCGTGAAATCGAACGCGAGTGCGGTTACCACCACAATCGCGAGGATCAGCGAGAAGCTTTCCATTTACCCAGGCAATCGTTCGAAGTCATTGGCGCGTTGAACGTAGGTAACCTGAGTGAACAGAAGATGAACTGGGATGGGCGTCGGGATGACCGTGATGGGTGCGGTTGCTCCGTCGGACGGCCGTACGTCCACCACGGCCCGCCCGTGGCGGTGCGGCTGAAGGGCCGCGCTCCGTCGACGGGCGTTCGCGGCCGACCGCGGAGCCGTTGAAGAGACCTTCGTCACCCGGCAGGATCACGGCATGGCCGAGCAGCAACGGGACGTGAGTGACGAGGAGACGCGCGCCTGGACCGGCCTCGTCGAGGCCGCCCGCCGGACCGTCTCCGACGGGCTCGTCGTCGGCACCTCCGGAAACGTCTCGGTGCGGGTCGGTCCGACCGTGCTGGTCACGCCGTCGGGAGTGCCCTACGACCGGCTGACCCCGCACGACGTGACCGGTGTCGACCTCACCGGTCGGCAGGTCCTCGGCACCCTGGTCCCGACCAGCGAGCTGCCCATGCACCTCGCGGTGTACCGCACGACCGGCGCCCGCGCCGTGGTGCACACGCACGCCGTGCACGCGACGGCGGTCTCCACGCTCGTCGACGAACTCCCGCTCGTCCACTACATGGCCGCCGCGCTCGGCGGGCCCGTCCGGGTCGCCCCGTACGCGACGTACGGCACCGAGGAGTTGGCCGAACACGTGCTGCGCGCCCTCGACGGCCGCACCGGCTGCCTCCTTCGGAACCACGGCACCCTCACCCACGGCACCACCCTCGACCAGGCCTACGACCGCACCGCCCAGCTGGAGTGGATGTGCAGGCTCTGGCTGACCGCCTCGTCCGTCCCGGGCCGCTCCCCGGCCCTCCTGTCGCCCGACCAGCTGGCGGAGGTCGCGGACCGCCTGCGGGGCTACGGGCAGCGCGACTGAGTCCCGCTTCGGGCGGGACGTCCACTGGCCGGGTGACCGCTCCGCCGGGACACTGGGTTCCGTGCGCACTGTCAGAGCGACGGCCGCTGCCGTCACCGCCGTGATAGGTGCCGGAGCCGCCGCGGTGGCGGCCGGCCGGCTCGCCAGCGACGCGGCCCTCAAGGCGCCGCCGGGCAGGCCGCTGCCCACCGAGCCCCGGCTCACCGTGCACGCCACCGCCGCCGGGCAGGTCAGCCTCACCCGGGACCTCGCCGCACTGCGCCCCGGCCGCTACGGCCTCACCGGTGACGATTCCCACGCGGTCGTCGGCCCCGTGCTGGAAGGCCTGTCGGACTCCGCCGACACCGTCGTACGCCGTCTCGAACGCGTCGTGCGGGGCAACCTGAAGCCCGGCGACCGGGCGTGGCTCACCCCGAACCTGTACGTGGGAGACCCGGGCACCGCACTGGGCCTGGGCCACACCGACGTCGACGTCCCCGGCGAACTCGGCCCCCTTCCCACCTGGTTCCTGCCGGGGGCCCGGGACACCTGGGTGCTCGCGGTGCACGGCCTCGGCACCACCCGGGAACACCCCATGAACCTCATGGAGTTCCTGCACCGCCGCTACTTCCCGGTACTCGCCCCCTCATACCGGGGCGATCCGGGCGCGCCGCGCTCGCTCGACGGTCTCAACCACTTCGGCGAGACCGAGTGGCGCGACCTCGACGCGGCGATCCGCTACGCGCTGGACGCCGGTGCCCGGCAGGTCGTCCTGCTCGGCTGGTCCACCGGCGCGACCATGGCGCTGCGTGCCGCAGCCCGTTCCACCCTGCGCGACCGCATCGCCGGGCTCGTCCTCGACTCCCCGGTGCTCAGCTGGGAATCGACCCTGCGCGCCCTCGCCGCCGCCCGCCACACCCCGGGCGCGCTGCTGCCGCTGGCGGTCCGCGCCGCCCAGGGCCGCACCGGCCGCCGCGGCGACCGCCGCCCCGGCGCCGCGGGGGCGGAACGCGTCGACGTCCCCACCCTGATCATCCACGGCCCCGGCGACGTGGTGGCCCCCTGGGGGCTCTCCCGCCGCCTGGCCGCCGCCCAGCCCAACATGATCACCCTGCTCACGGTCGAGGACGCTCCGCACGGCGCCATGTGGAACGCCGACCAGGACGCCTACGAAGAGGCCCTGCGCCGCTTCCTCACCCCTCTCGTGTGACCGTCGCACCCCTCCATATGGCCGCTGTGCCCGCTTTGTCTGCCCCGGCGGACGCCCCGACGGCCGCCCCGCCGCCCCGCCGGGCGGCCGGGCGGACGGTGGCGCGGGGCCTTGCCGGGGATTCCGTTCGGGGGCGTGACACCGGCTTGTTCCCGCCCCTCGACCGCCCGCGCGAGCCGGTGCGTTGGCCCTCTCCGTCGCCGCCCGTGACATTCCGTTTGGGTTTTCGGACCGTCAACCGCAAGACTGCACCCGTGACGTCCCGTATCCCGCGCGACTCCAGGCTTCGACTTGTCCGCCCGCGACCCCTGGCCGCCGCCCCCAGGGCGATGAACCAGCAGCGCTCGCGCCGCCCTGCGCCGCGCCCTCCGGAAGGCACACCGGCCCCCGCGGAGCTGGCCAGGATGGCACGCTCCGGTCTGGCCGGCGCGGCCCGCGTCGCCCGCTGGGCCGATGCCGCCCTCGGCCCCGGCCGGGGCAGCGCCACCGCCGCCGGCAAGGCGATCCTCTCCGCCGCGACCGCCGAATGGGCGGCCGAGGAGCTGGGCCTGACCCCGGCTCAGGTCCGGGCCGACTGGGACACGGCCCGGCTCGCCGGTCTGGTCGAGGTGCACGGCGACACGGCCCGTCCCGGCTGGCGGCTGCGCGCCTGGGACCGCGACGACAGTGCCGTGCTGCGGGGCTGGGTCGCCCTCTTCGACGCCTGGTCGCTGGCCCACCCGGAACCCGAGGGCCACGAACCCGCCACCGTCGGCGAGGTCGTCTCGGCCATGCCGCAGGTGCTCTCCTTCCTCCAGCTCTCGGCCGGGCCCGTCCCCATGCCCCAGCTCCTCGACCTCCTGCAGCAGCGGGTCACCGAACTGCGCACGGAGCGCTGCGAGGTCGACTACGCGCCCCACTCCGCCGACACCGCCCGCCCCGGCCCCACGCCCGCGCCCGTCGAGCCGGGCGCCGCCGACGCCCCGCTCGCCCCGCTCCTCGAATGGGCCCTGCGCGCCCTCGCCGCGGTGGGCGCCCTCACCTACGGCGAGGGACAGGCCACGCTCACCCCGCTCGGCAGCTGGGCGGTCTGGGTCAAGCTGGAGCAGATCTGCGTCGCCGCGCAGAGCCCCGCCGGGAACATCGAGCAGAGCGCCGAGGACATGCTCCGCGGCTGCGCCCAGCTGCGCCCCAACGCGGCCCGCGCCGAGTACCGCGCCTGGCTCGCCGCCCGGCCGGTCGCCGGCGCCGTCACCGAACTGCTCGACGCCGCCCGGGGCGAGGACGCCCTGCTGCGCGGCCTCGCCTTCGAGGCGCTGCGCGTGGTCGGCGCCCCCGCCGAACCCGAGGTCCGCGCCGTGCACGACGAGCCGACGCTGCGGCCCTACGCCCTGCTGTGGCTCGCCGAGCACGACGGTGCCGACCCCGAGGACGCCCACCAGGTCCTCACCCGGGACGAGGCCACCTGGCTGTGGGTGGACACCGCCGCCGCGGTCGCCGACCACGGTGAGGCCCCGCTGCTGGTACGGCACCTGGAGTCCGCGGTCCAGCCGACCGTCCCCGCGCTGCTGAACGAGGTGCGCGCGGTCGGACACCCGCGCACCGTGCAGGTACTGGTCGCGCTCGCCGCCGCGCACCCCGACCCGGCCCTGGCCAAGGCCGTCCGGCGGGCGGCCTTCCAGGTGCACACCGGAGGCTGACCCCACCGCCGCCGTCCCGCAGTGTCCCGCGAGATCCCACCGGCCCGCGAGGGCGGCACCCCGGCTCCGCGGCCCGGGGACCGGGCTCAGGCCCCGGTCCCGGGCGCGTACGTACCGAAGCTCCAGACGTTGCCCTCGAGGTCCCGGGCCAGGTAGTCCCGCGAGCCGTGGTCCTGGTCCGCCGGGGGCATCAGGATCTCCGCGCCCTGTTCCACCGCCCGCCGGTGGTGTGCGTCGACGTCGTCCACGACGACGTACACCCCGGCAGGCCCCGCACCCTTCATCGCCGTGTCGAACACGCCGCCGCGGCCCTGGGACCCCAGCATCACCGCGCCGTTGCCCTGCACCAGCTCGGCGTGCGTCACCGAGCCGCCCTCGTCCTCGTACACCGACAGCTCCGTGAAGCCGAAGGCTTCCGTGAGCTGCCGGATCGCCGCCTTCGCGTCCGCGTACAGCAGCGTCGGGAAGATGCTCGGACGCCCGCCACCCGCACCCGCCACGGCCCCACTCCTCACCTCCCGCGCCGGATGCCCCGCGACGGGAAAACCACCGGAAACCCGACCTGCCGCCAGTCTGGCACCGACCACTGACAACGCCCCGCGACCCGGCCGGGCGCGGGGCATCGCACACCCGCACACCGGAAAAGTGGTTGCGCGGCCCCGTTAGAATGGCTCGCATGGCCATTCTCCTTGTGCATTAGACGGCGGGAACGCCCTCAGCCGACCACCGCCGACTTCCCCCGGGCTCCGTTCGAGCAGGGGACCCCAACGCCTGGAGTCTGACCCGTGATCTCCGCCTCCGGCATCGAGCTGCGCGCCGGTGCCCGTGTCCTCATCGAAAGCGCCACCTTCCGCGTCACCAAGGGCGACCGCATCGGCCTGGTCGGCCGCAACGGCGCCGGCAAGACCACGCTCACCAAAGTCCTCGCCGGCCAGGGCATCCCCGCCGCCGGCAACGTCACCCGCTCCGGCGAGGTCGGCTACCTCCCCCAGGACCCCCGCACCGGCGACCTGGACGTGCTCGCCCGCGACCGCATCCTCTCCGCCCGCGGCCTGGACGTCCTGATCCGCAAGATGCGCGAGAACGAGCAGCGCATCGCGAACGGCCAGGGCGCCACCCGCGAGAAGGCACTCAGGCAGTACGAGCGCCAGGAGACGGAGTTCCTCACCAAGGGCGGGTACGCCGCCGAGGCCGAGGCCGCCACCATCGCCGCCGCGCTGAACCTGCCCGACCGGGTCCTGGGCCAGCCGCTGCACACGCTCTCCGGCGGTCAGCGCCGCCGTGTCGAACTGGCCCGCATCCTGTTCTCCGACGCGGACACCCTGCTGCTCGACGAGCCGACCAACCACCTCGACGCCGACTCGATCGTCTGGCTGCGCGACTACCTCAAGACCTACCGCGGCGGCTTCATCGTCATCTCCCACGACGTCGACCTGGTCGAGACGGTCGTCAACAAGGTGTTCTACCTGGACGCCAACCGCTCCACCATCGACATCTACAACATGGGCTGGAAGCTCTACCAGCAGCAGCGCGAGGCCGACGAGAAGCGCCGCAGGCGCGAGCGGCAGAACGCCGAGAAGAAGGCCGCGGCCCTCAACGCCCAGGCCGACAAGATGCGCGCCAAGGCCACCAAGACGGTCGCCGCGCAGAACATGGCCCGCCGCGCGGAGCGCCTGCTGTCCGGCCTCGAGGACGTCCGCCAGTCGGACAAGGTCGCCAAGCTGCGCTTCCCCGACCCGGCGCCCTGCGGCAAGACCCCGCTGACCGCCGAGGGCCTGTCGAAGTCGTACGGCTCCCTGGAGATCTTCACCGACGTCGGCCTGGCCATCGACAAGGGCTCCCGGGTCGTCATCCTCGGCCTCAACGGTGCGGGCAAGACCACCCTGCTGCGCCTCCTCGCCGGAGTGGAACAGCCCGACACCGGCATGGTCGTGCCCGGCCACGGGCTCAAGGTCGGCTACTACGCCCAGGAGCACGAGACCCTCGACCAGGACCGCACGGTGCTGGAGAACATGCGCTCCGCCGCGCCCGACATGGACCTCGTCGAGGTCCGCAAGGTGCTCGGCTCGTTCCTGTTCTCCGGCGACGACGTCGACAAGCCCGCCGGTGTCCTCTCCGGCGGCGAGAAGACCCGTCTCGCGCTCGCGACCCTCGTGGTCTCCTCGGCGAACGTGCTCCTCCTCGACGAACCGACCAACAACCTCGACCCGGCCAGCCGTGAGGAGATCCTCGGCGCGCTGCGCACCTACAAGGGCGCGGTCGTCCTGGTCACCCACGACGAGGGCGCCGTCGAGGCACTCCAGCCGGAGCGGATCATCCTGCTGCCGGACGGCGTCGAGGACCTGTGGGGCGCCGACTACGCGGACCTCGTCGCCCTCGCCTGAGCAACCTCGGGCCGCCGCGCGCGTGACGGCAGGTGCGACTGCGGGAGTGACTCCTGACATGATCGGCGGCGTGATCCACCGAGCATGGATCATTCGGCCCATCGGTGATCCATCATTCGTGTGAGATCTCCTCGTACCGAAGTGTGTCCTCCACGTGTTTCGCGGCCGAGCCCCTGATCCACCGGGGCTCGGCCGCGACGCCTTTCTGACCTGGGAATTCGCGGGACAACCCGTTCGGTGGTGTCGTCGGCATCCGATGGAATCCCTTACTCCGTTTGTGGGGATGCGCTCCTGTCGTCACAACCTTGTCGCACGGACCTTGCCGAATGGGTGGCCATCGGGCCCGGGAGGGGTGATCATGAGGAGACCAGAGCGCACTTCCCATGAGGAGGCACGGGTGGCCGAGACTCTGAAGAAGGGCAGCCGGGTGACCGGCGCCGCGCGCGACAAGCTCGCGGCAGACCTGAAGAAGAAGTACGACGCCGGTGCGAGCATCCGGGCGTTGGCCGAGGAAACCGGCCGCTCGTATGGCTTTGTGCACCGCATGCTCAGCGAGTCGGGCGTCACGCTCCGAGGGCGTGGCGGGGCGACGCGAGGCAAGAAGGCCCCTTCGGCCTGATTCCGGGCGTCGCCTCTCGACCCGATGGTGGCCACCCGGTCGGCCGACTGGCCGACCGGGTGGTTACTGTGCAGTCACTTGGCTGTGCCGCAGGACGGTTCGACGCCGTCGTGCGGCGCGGAAGACGACCGCACCCATCGGAGGCGCCCCCATGGCTTCGTCCGCCCAGGACCTCGGTCCGGTACTCGACAAGGACGGCGTACGGCTCACCGTCGACGGCGCGATCGCCACGGTGACGCTGACCAACCCGGCCAAGCGCAACGCGCAGAGCCCCGCTCTGTGGCGCGCGTTGGCCGAGGCGGGCCGGCTGCTGCCGGGCTCCGTCCGGATCGTGGTGCTCCGGGGTGAGGGCAAGTCCTTCTCCGCCGGGCTCGACCGGCGGATGCTCACGCCCGAGGGAATCGAGGGCGAGCCCTCCTTCGTCGACCTCGCGCGCGGTGGGGAGGCCGAACTCGACGCGACCATCGCCGGGTACCAGGAGGCGTTCACCTGGTGGCGGCGCAGCGACCTCGTGTCCGTCGCGGCCGTGCAGGGGCACGCCATCGGGGCCGGTTTCCAGCTGGCCCTCGCCTGCGACCTGCGGATCGTCGCGGACGACGTCCAGTTCGCCATGCGCGAGACCAGCCTGGGGCTGGTACCGGACCTGACCGGCACGCATCCGCTGGTCGGGCTCGTCGGGTACGCCCGCGCGCTGGAGATCTGCGTGACCGGGCGGTTCGTCACGGCCGAGGAGGCCGTGAGCACCGGACTGGCCAACCTCGCCGTGCCGGGCGACGAACTGGACTCGGCGGTGCGCGACCTCGCGGCGGCGCTGCTGGCCGCGCCCCGCGACGCCGTGATCGAGACGAAGGCGCTCCTGAGCGGCGCCCAGGAGCGTACGTACGAGGAGCAGCGGATCGCCGAGCGCGCGGCCCAGGGCCGCAGGCTGCGGGATCTGGCCGGTCTCGGCGAGTGAGGAACCGGCGCCTCACCGATGAAGAACCGGTGAGGCGCGGGGGAGCCGCGGGGGAGTGTCAGTCGAGCGCCGTGACCAGTACCGCCACCGTCGGATGATCCGGCAGGGCGGCCGACACCGCCGAGCGGACCGCTCGGGCCACGTCCACCGTCCGGTGGTCCGCCAGGGCGGCGAGGTCCACGCGCGCGTGGCGGCGGGTCAGGGTGGCTTCGCCGGGCTGCTGGTGAGCCGTCAGGTGCACCGGGCGGCCCAGGGTGCCCGTCAGCCGGGACACCCCCGGGACGGCGAGCGCCGCGGCGGCCACCCGGCTCCCGTCGGAGTCACCGGGCTCCGGCGCGCCGAACGGCGAGGCGTCGGCCGGCCCCTCCGCGGACCCGCCCGCGGACTCCGCACCTGACACCGGAGGCGGCCCGGCCTGTGGGTCCAGCAGTTCGGTCACCCGCAGGTCCACCTCCGCCACCACCAGCCCGATCCGCTCCGCCGCGGCCCGCGACAGCACCGCCCGCAGACGGTCCGCCGCCACCGGCAGCGGCTCTGCCGCCGTGGCCGCGAACCGGACCGTCACCCGCAGCGCGCCCGGTGGCAGGGCGCTCGGCGGGGGCGGCACCACCGGTTCACCGGTCTCCCGGGGGTCGGCGAGCGCGATCCGCAGTCCGTCCACGCGCACGCCCGGTTCGTCCTGCTCCACCGCGCGCCGCAGGGCGTCCCCGGCGGCCGCTTCGGAGATCCACACGCCGTCCCGCGCTCCGCCCAGGGGCAGAAGTCTGCCCAGCCCCAACTGCTGTCGCACTGTCCGAGTCCACCGGTCCGCCGTCATTCCTCCAGCCTGCCGCATCCATGGCGCGCTATCACGCAACCGCGCATACGGTGGGCACGTGGACGACGACCGGAAGGGACGTGCACCGATGACCGACATGCCGGAGGGTGGCTCGACGAGGGCCACCGACATCGAGAAGACCGTGCCGGACGCCTCCACGCGCAAGGGGCCGGGCACCCGGCGCGGCGGAGGCGAACCCGCCACCCGTGGCCGCACCACGATCGCGGACGGCGTCGTGGAGAAGATCGCCGGTCTCGCCGCGCGGGACGTGCTCGGCGTGCACACCATGGGCAGCGGCCTGTCCCGGACCTTCGGGGCCGTACGCGACCGGGTACCGGGCGGGTCGAAATCGGTGACGCGTGGAGTGAAGGCCGAGGTCGGCGAGGTACAGACCGCGCTGGATCTGGAGATCGTCGTCGAATACGGCGTGTCCATCAGCGATGTCGCCAGGGACGTGCGGGAGAACGTCGTCGCGGCGGTCGAGCGGATGACCGGCCTCGAGGTGGTCGAGGTCAACATCGCGGTGAGCGACGTGAAGTTGCCGGACGAGGAGGAAGAGGAGTCGGAGACCCGTCTCCAGTGAGGCACCCCTCGATGAGTCGAGGAGTCGAGGATCTGAGGAGCTGAGGAGCGCACCATGAACATGGCCGTGGCCGGCATGATCGCCGGCATGGCGCTGGGCTTCGCCGGATACTTCGGCGGATTCGGGGCTTTCGTACTGGTGGCCGCGTTGGGGGCCATCGGTTTCGTCGCCGGGCGGTTCCTCCAGGGGGACCTGGAGCTCGGTGACTTCTTCCGCCCCCGTGGCGATCGTCGGAGGTGACACCGGTGAGCACGGGGGAAAGCGTGTCCGAGGGCGCCCGCGTCGTCATGCCGCCGAGCGAGCGCGGTGCGACCAGGATCGCCGACCGGGTGGTCGCGAAGATCGCCTCCCAGGCGGCCCGTGAGGCGCTCGGACCGCTGCCCCCGGACGCCGAGCCGCCGCACGCCACGGTCGTCGTCCACCGCGACGACACCGCACGGGTCCGCGTCCACGTCGAACTCGGCTACCCCGGCGACATCGGCGGCCGGTGCGGGCAGGTACGCCGCCAGGTGGTCGAACGGGTGTCCGTGCTGGCGGGCATGCAGGTGCCGGAGGTCGTCGTCCAGGTGGAACGGCTGCACCTGGCGGGAGCGGTACGGGGGAGGGTCCGATGAGCGAACCCGGAGCCGTCGAGCAGCCCGCGGGCACCGTCCTGGAGAAGACACCGCCGCCCGCGCCGGACGGCGCCGCGGCCCCGGGCCCCCGGCGCTTCTGGTCGGCGCGCAAGGTCCCCGCGGGCCTGCTCGCACTGCTGCTCCTGGTGGTCGCGGTGGCGTTCCTGTACGACATCGCCGCGGTGCGCGCCGGCCGGCCCGCGATGAGCTGGCGCCGGGAGCTGGCCCGCCAACTGGCCGAACGGCCCCTGGACGACGTCTGGGTGCTGCTGGGCGCCGGGATCGCCGCCGCCCTCGGACTCTGGCTGCTCCTGCTGGCCCTCACCCCCGGGCTGCGGGCCCTGCTCCCGATGTGCCGCACCCATCCCGGGGTACGCGCCGGACTCGACCGGGACGCGGCGGCGATGGTGCTGCGGGACCGGGCCATGGAGATCGCCGGGGTGCAGACGGTCCGGGTGCGGGTGGCCCGCAAGCGGGCCGACGTCCGCGCGGTGTCGCACTTCCGTGAACTGGACGACGTACGGGCCGACCTGGAGGCGGTACTCGCCGACGCCGTCAGGGGCCTGGGGCTGTCCCGGCCGCCCGCCCTGTCGGTACGGGTGCGGCGTCCCGGACGGAAGGGGTGAGGCCGGTGATCAGGGGTGTCAACCGTGTACTGCTCGGGCTCACGGGCCTGCTCCTGGCGGCCCTCGGCGGGTCCGTGCTGGCCATCGGGCTGGGGACGCCGATGCCCTCCTGGTGGCTGCACCAGGGACGGCACGACGTACTGCTGAGCGACGCCGAGCGGACCCGGTGGCGGGACCAGGGCTGGTGGTGGCCCGTCGTGATCGCCGCACTCGCGGTCCTCGTCCTGCTCCTGCTCTGGTGGCTGGTCGCGATCGTGCGCCGGCACCGGACGGCCGAGGTGTTCGTCGACACCGGCGACGGCGACGGAGCGATCCTGCGCGGCCGGGCCCTGGAGGCCGCACTCGCCGAGGAGGCGGGCCGGCTGGACGGCGTCGACCAGGCCCACGTCCGGCTGACCGGCCGTCGCGGTGCCCCGCGGACCCGCGTCCGCCTCCTCCTGGAGCCCCACGTGGACCCCGGCACCGCGCTGGACACCCTCACCACCGGAGCCCTCACCCATGCCCGCGAGGCGGCGGGCCTGGCCGCCCTCCCGGCCGAGGTCCGCCTGCGAGCGGTCAAACACCGCGCGGAACGCGTCAGCTGACCCCGGCCCCGGCCCGGAACCGGACGGGTCCCGGTGCCGGACGCGGCCCTAGAACCCGTGCCGTACCCCGCCGTCCACCGGGACCATGACGCCGGTGACGTAGGAGGCGGCCGGGGAGAGGAGGAAGGCGGCGGTGCGGCCGAACTCGGCCGGGGTGCCGTAGCGGCGCAGGGGGATGCGGGACCGGGCCGCCTGGCGGGTGGCCTCCGGGTCGGCGGAGAGGGCGTCGAGTTCACGGACCCGGTCCGTGTCGATCCGCCCGGGGAGCACACCCACGACGCGGATGCCGCGCGGGCCCAGCTCGTCCGCGAGGGACTTGGCGAAGCCGGCGAGTCCGGGGCGCAGGCCGTTGGAGATGGTCAGGCCGGGGAGCGGCTCGTACACCGAGCCGGACAGCACGAAGCCGATGACCCCGCCCTCACCCAGCTCCGCGGCGGCGGCACGGGCCAGTCGTACCGCGCCCAGGAACACCGACTCGAACGCCGACTGCCACTGTTCGTCGGTGGCGTCGGCGACGAAGCCGGGCGGCGGTCCGCCCACGCTGACGAGGATGCCGTCGAAACGGTGGAACCGCTCACGCGCGGTCGCGATCAGCCGCGCCGGTGCCTGGGGGTCGGCGTTGTCGACCGCCACGCCGACCGCGTTCGGCCCGAGACCGGCGACCGCCTCGGCGACGCTCTGCTCCTCCCGGCCCGTGACGACCACCTTCGCACCGTCCGCGACCAGCTCGCGCGCGGTGGCGTTGCCCAGCCCGCGGGTCGCCCCGGTGACGACGTACACCCGGTCCTTCAGTCCAAGATCCATGGCCCTATCCTGCCTCCTCGCCCCCGAACAGGGCGAGGGCGGTGTTCACCAGGCCGATATGACTGAACGCCTGCGGGAAGTTGCCCAGCAGCCGCCCGCCCACCGCGTCGTACTCCTCCGCCAGCAGCCCCACGTCGTTGGCCAGCCCCAGCAGTCGTTCGAACAGCTCGCGTGCCTGATCCGTCCGGCCCGCCATGTGCAGGGCGTCCGCGAGCCAGAACGAGCACACCAGGAACGTGCCCTCCTCACCGGGCAGGCCGTCGACGGGTGCGGCGTCCGGGGTGTAGCGGCGTACGAACCCGTCCTGGCCCAGCTCCGCGCGGATCGCGTCGATCGTGCCGAGCACCCGGGGATCGTCGGGCGGCAGGAAACCCACCCGGGGGATCAGCAGCAGCGCGGCGTCCAGTTCGCGCGAGCCGTAGGACTGCGTGAACGTGTTCCGTTCGGGGTCGTACCCCTTCTCGCACACGTCACGGTGCACCTCGTCGCGCAACGCGCGCCAGCCGTCGACGTCGCCCTCGAGGTCCGGGCTCTCCTCCAGGAGGCGCACCGCACGGTCCGCGGCCACCCACACCATCACCTTGGAATGCACGAAGTGGCGCCGTCCGCCACGCACCTCCCACAGCCCCTCGTCCGGCTGCCGCCAGGCCGTGCGCAGGAATTCCAGCAGGACGGTCTGCAGGGCCCACACGTCCGGGTGCGGGGACAGACCCGAGCGCCGGGCCAGCGTCAGCGAGTCCACGACCTCGCCGTACACGTCGAGCTGGAGCTGGTTGACGGCGTCGTTGCCGACCCGTACCGGGGTGGCGCCGCCGAAGCCGGGCAGCCACGGCAGCTCGGACTCGGGCAGCCGCCGCTCGCCCGCCAGCCCGTACATGATCTGCAGATCCGCCGGGTCGCCCGCGACCGCGCGCAGCAGCCAGTTGCGCCAGGCCTCCGCCTCCTCCTGGTACCCGGCCGCCAGCAGCGCGTTCAGGGTCAGCGTGGAGTCGCGCAGCCAGCAGAAGCGGTAGTCCCAGTTGCGCACCCCGCCCGGCTCCTCCGGCAGCGAGGTGGTGGGCGCGGCGACGATACCGCCGGTGGGGGAGTAGGTGAGCGCCTTGAGCGTGATCAGGGACCGCACCACCGCGTCCCGGTGCGGGCCGGTGTAACGGCACCGGGACGTCCACGCGCGCCAGTCGGCGATGCTCTGCCGCAGCGAGGAGTACGGGTCGACCAGCGGCGGGCGCGGCTCGTGGGAGGGGTGCCAGGTGAGGACGAACGCGACCCGCTCGCCCGGCCCGACCGTGAACTCGGAGTGCGTGCCGCGGTCCTCGCCCCAGGTGGGCACCTCCGGCACACTGCGCAGCCACGCCGAGTCCGGCCCCGCGACCGCCACCCGGTGGCCGTCGGTCTTGCGCACCCAGGGCACCACCGAGCCGTAGTCGAAACGCAGCCGCAGCGTGCTGCGGACGGTCACCTCGCCGCGTACGCCCTCGACGACGCGCACCAGGTCGGGGGCGCGGTCGCGCTGCGGCATCAGGTCGGTGACGCGCACCGCGCCCTCGTCGGTCTCCCACTCGGTGTCCAGGACGAGGGTGTCCCGGCGGTAGGAGCGGCGCGTGTACCGCTCGGCGCCCAGCGGCGCGATGCGCCAGTGACCGTTGTCCTCGTCGCCGAGCAGCCGGGCGAAGCAGGCGCCGGAGTCGAAGCGGGGCAGGCAGAGCCAGTCGACGGACCCGTCCGCGCCCACCAGGGCAGCGGTCTGTTCGTCGCCGATGAGCGCGTAGTCCTCGATACGGTGCACGAGGTGCGGATGCCCGGCTGCCTGGGGCGGCAATCAGGGGCGGCGCCGGGGAGTGAGAGGGGAACGACAAGGAGCGACGGCCGTCGCGGTGGCGGCGACGGCGCGGACGACCGCACCGTCACCGGGCGTGCCGGGCTCCGCGTCCGCGGCACGATCCGCCGGGCGGCCCTAGACCGCCGCGGGTTCGGTCTTCTCCGCGTCCGCCGTCCCGGCAGCCGCCTGTTCCGCCCGCTCCCGTGCCTCGCGGCGGACCAGGATCACCCAGCCGACGGGGACGCCCGCGGTGAACAGCCACCACTGGACGGCGTACGCCATGTGCGGGCCGATCTCGTCGTGCACGGGCTCGGAGATCAGCTCCGGGGTGCCACCGCGCGGCTCGGGCTCCGTCAGATCGACGTAGCCGCCGAGGACCTCCCTGCCGAGCCGCTCGGCCTCCAGCTCGCTGTTGATCAGCATGATCTGCCGGTCGGGCAGGCCCTCGAGGTTCTTGATGCCGCTGTCCTCGGTCGTCTGGTCCTGCATCAGCCGCCCGGTGACGGTGATCTCGCCCCCGGGCGGCGCCGGGATCTCGGGGAACGCGCTCTGACTCGGACCGTCCGCGGGAACCCAGCCCCGGTTGACCAGCAGGACCCTGCCGTCCTCGAGGACGAACGGGGTCAGCACGTGGTAGCCGACCTTGTCGTCCGCGTTGGTGCGGCGGCGCACGACGACCTCGTCGGCGGTGTCGAAGCTTCCCCTCGCCGTCACCCTGCGGTACAGGTGCTCGTGGTCGACCTTCGCCCCGGGCGAGGTCAGGGACTCGACGGGCACCGGCTCGGCCGCCAGGGAGTTGGCGATCACCTGGTTCAGGGCGACCCGGCGCTCATGACGGTGCAACTGCCAGAAGCCCAGCTCGATCATCGTCGGGATGAGCACGAGTGCCAGGAGGGTGAGGATCACCCACTGGCGGGACAACAGGAAGCGGTACACCCCACGACCGTACAACCAGGACCGTGGGGTGCGTTCAGGCGGGTGCGTCCTCACACCCGGTCGACGATCCCCGTCCTTCCCTCCGCGCGGGCGCAGTGGGCGCCGCAGTACCAGTGGCCCTCGGCCTCCACGCCCTGGCCGATGATCTGCACCCGGCAGTGCTCGCAGATCGGGGCCATCCGGTGGATCGCGCAGGAGAAGCAGTCGAAGACGTGCACCGCGCCCTGCGCGTGCACCTCGAAGGTCATTCCGTAACTGTTGCCGCACACTTCACATGTCGCCATGGGCCACAGGGTGGGCCGTAGGTCCGGTGCGGGCGAGCGGGCGGCGGGCGAGTCGCCCGGCAATCACCCGTCCGTACGGTCCTCGGACCCCGGACGGGCCGACCGTGCCGTCGGCGCCCCGCTCGCCGTCGGCGCGGTCAGCCCTCCGACGCGGGTGCGACGTCACCGAGCAGCTGGCCGAAGGCCGCCTCGTCCACGACCGGGGTCCCGTACTGCCGGGCCTTGACCACCTTGGACGTGCCCGAGTCCGGATCATTGGTGACGAGGAGGCTGGTCAGCCGGGACAGGCTGGTGGCGACGTGCAGCCCGGCCTCGGTCGCCCGGTCCTCCAGCAGGTCCCGCTCCACGGAGGTGTCACCGGAGAACGCGACCCGCATGCCCTGCTTGAGCGGCTTGCCCGGTTCGTACCGTCCCGGGTTGGGGTAGGGGCACGCGGGGCGCTTGCGGGAGGGGCGCCAACCGGCGGACCGGTGGCCGCCGCCGTACCCGGCCTGCTGGGCGGCCCTGGGCCGGTCGGCCCACTCCGTCAGCGGCAGGCACTCGTGCAGCGGCAGCCGCATCCCGCCCACCGCCGCGGCCCGCAGGCTGGGCCGGAACACCTCCGCCAGCACCCGTGCGTCGTCCAGCGCGTGGTGCGCGCGCCGCTGCACCACACCGAAGTGCGCGGCGAGCGACTCCAGCTTGTGGTTGGGCAGCGGCAGCCGGAGCTCCTTGGAGAGGACGATCGTGCACAACCGCTGCTTCACCGGAGCCTGCGCGCCGGCGCGGGCGTACTCGCGGGCGATCATCTGCCAGTCGAAGACGGCGTTGTGCGCGACGAGCACCCGCCCCTCCAGCCGGGTGGCGAACTCTTCGGCGATGTCACCGAAGAGGGGCGCTCCTTCGAGCACCTCGCTCGTCAGGCCGTGGATCCACACCGGACCGGGGTCCCGCTCCGGATTGACCACCGTGTACCAGTGGTCCTCGACCTCGCCGCGCGCGTCCAGCCGGTAGACGCCCGCGGAGACGATGCGGTCGTCCCGGGCGAGTCCCGTGGTCTCCACGTCGACGACCGCGTACCCCCGCGGATACGAGGCCGGCCAGGCGGTGGCGGAGGACGCTGCGGTCGTGAGGTCTTCGAGCATGGTTCATGAGGATACGGGCCATGACTGACAGCCCTGCCGGTCAGGTGCCGGGCGGACCCCGCCGCCCGGCCTCACCAGCGGATCGGTACCGGAAGCGCCGTCAGGAGGCCCGACACCGCCACCACCAGGGCCAGCAGGTACGCCTCCGCCCACGCGGGGCCGCGGGCGCTCAGCGGATCGGCCGCGCGGGCCAGCCGGATCCGGGCCCACAGGGCGAGAGTCGTGACACCGGCCATCAGGATCACCTTCGCGAGCAGGACGCGCCCGTACGCGGTGTCCGTCAACTGCTCCAGGATCGTCCCCGGCGGCATCCGGCGCAGTGAACTGCACACCCCGGTCGCGGTGATGGCGGCCAGCAGGACGGCCGCCACGCGCGCGTACAGCCCCAGCAGCACGCCCCCCGCTTCCGAGCCCCGCCACGCCCGCATGGTGCGCAGCGCGTACAGCAGGCCGCCCACCCAGAGCGAGGCGCAGGTCAGGTGAACCAGCGTCAGGCCGGAGCCGAGCAGCGGGGTGTACTCGGTCTTCGGGTGCGCGCGCAGGGCTTCGGCGACGATGACCGCGGCCAGCGGCCAGGCCTGTGTGCCCGGACGGCCGGAGGCGGCGCACAGGGCCGCGAGGAGGAACGCGTTGACCTCCAGGAGGGCCAGCTTGCCGTCCCGGGAGTCGTACAGGCCGCCCACGTCGATGGCGGCGAGGCTTTCGGGAACCAGGTTGCCGGTGGCCACGACGGAGGCGAGTCCGACGGCGGCCGCGAAACCGACGGCGTTCGCGGCGGTGGACCAGCTGCGGGGCACGGCCGGGGGCGCGTCGGGCACGGAACGCAGGAGCCGTTTCACGAACAGTTCGCCGACGGGTATCGCCAGAGCCGCGAACAGCACCGTCCGCAGCAGGGCTATGCCGCCGGTGCCGGGCGCCGGGGCCTCACCGGTGCCGCGCAGGGCGGGGGGCGGGCCGAGGAGGGGTATCAGTGCCGCCAGTGCCACCAGCACGAGTACGGCGACGGCCGGGCCGGTGCCGGAACGCGGTGCGCCCCTGTGCGTACCGGCCGCCCCGGGCCTGGGATTTGTCAGAGTCACCCCAAGATCTTCACAAGCACTCACAGAACGGGCAAGCGTGGGGTGGGAAGGCAGGGGACAGTTCGCGCCAAGCTCGGATTTGGTACCCCGGTCGTGCTCGTGCGGCCTGCCGACACCGGCCGCGGTCCGTCCTTCCCGACGCTTCCAGCGCTGTCCCCACCCTCACTCCCACCGCGCGGTGTCCGCCCCCCACGGCCCGGGCGGGCGGGCCCAGTCACGGGGCCCTTTGGCGAACGACACCGGGGGCCGGACGTACCGCAGCCTCCCCTGCGCACCGTCCGCCTCCGTGAGCCAGGCGTCGGCGGACCCGTCCGCGGCCGGGACGGAAGCGGCCGCCTCCCCTTCGGCCGGCGCACGCGTGTGCGCGGCTCCTTCCAGCAGCCAGCCCGCCGTCCGTGCCAGCGCCAGCCGCACGAACCGGCTGCCCCCCTCGTCCGCCTGCTCGGTCAGCGCCCGCAGCACCGCCGCCGCCAGCAGGTACCCCGTGCCGTGGTCGAGGGCCTGCGCCGGGAGCGCCCCCGGCCGCTCCGGTGAACCCTCGCTCGCCGCGATCCCCGTGGCCACCTGCACCAGGCTGTCGAAGCCGCGCCGGTCGCCCCACGGCCCGTACGCACCCCATGCCGACAACTGCGCCACGACCACCCCGGGCCGGCGCTCGGCCAGCGCCCCGGGGCTCAGCCCGAGTCGGTCCAGGGACCCCGGCCGGTACCCGGTGACCACCACGTCCGCGGCCGCGAGCAGTTCCTCGAAGGCATCCCGGTCGGCCGTCAGGTCCAGCAGGGCCGAGCGCTTCCCGAACCCCGTGTCGGTGTGCTGGTCGGGGAGTTCGGGCAGCCGCGGGGGGTCCAGGCGCAGCACGTCCGCGCCGAGCAGGGCCAGCGTGCGGGTGGCGACCGGTCCCGCGACGACCCGTGTCAGGTCCAGCACCCGCAGCCCCGCCGCGGGCAGCAGCGGATCGCGGTCCACGGGGGTGAGCACGCGCGCGGGTGCGGCGTCCAGCCGCCCGCGCTCCACCAGCGGACGCTGCGCCACCGCCGCGGCCTGCTCGTGCGCCGCCCACTGCGCGGGCGTCCGCAGCGCGACGGCGAGCCCGCCGGAGGCGTACACGGCCTCCTCCACCTCGACGGCCGACCGCTCGGCGAGCACCGCCGCCACCGCCCGCGTGTCCTCGGACGTCCCCAGCGCGGCGAGCAGCCGGGCCCGGTGGTGGGGGTAGTTGGCGTGGGTGCGCACCCATCCGTCGGCCGTGCGCCAGAAGCGCGACAGCGGCGCGAAGGCCACCGGGGCCCGCCCGTCGACCAGCAGATGCCGCTCGCTGACGAACGCCGCGGCCACCGCTCCGTCGTCCACCCGCACCGCGGGCGTCCCGGAGACCTCGGGACGCCCCGCGGGAGCACACCCCGAAGCCGTACGCGCCGCCCGCCGCGCGCCCAGTTCGGCCGCGGCCAGCGCGCACGCGCCCACGCAGGCGCGCGCCAGCTCCCGTACCGGCAGCCGCGCGGGAAGCACTTCGGGCCGCTCGACGGTCGACACGCGGGTGAGGAGGGCGGGATCACCGCCCAGTGAGGACCACGCGGCCGCGAGGCCGACGCGGGATTCGGTGTCGGTCATGGGTGCACTGTGCCGCACCGGCCGCCCATGCGGCATGAGCCGATCATCACACTCGGGCACCCGTTGACGCCCGCCCACGATCCACCCGTGGGGATCCCGGGACACCGGAAGGGCCGGGCGGATCGCCCGGCCCTTCCCCTCTCACAGGTCACGCGGTACGGCCGCGCGGTCCTGCTACTGCCCTGCTACTGCACTGCTAATGCTTCGCTTATCGCTTCACCGCGTCCAGCGCGTCGACGATGCCGAAGCCGTAGAAGCCGTTGACCCGCTTGCCGCCCTCGCACGTCGCGTCCTGCACCCCGTCGCCGTCCTGGTCGTAGGAGGCCGGGCAGCCCGGGTTGTCCGCCTGCGCCTTCAGCAGCGCCTGCAGCGCGGCCGGGGACGCCCACGGGTGCTTGGACTTCAGCAGCGCGGCCACACCGGCGGCGTGCGGTGCGGCCATCGAGGTGCCCTGGAGGAAGGCGTACTGGTTGTTCGGCATGGTGGACAGGATGCGGCCGTTCTTCGACGGCGTGTCCGGCAGCTGGTAGCGGCTGTCGCCGCCCGGTGCCGCGACGTCCACCACGCGGTTGCCGTACGTGGAGTAGAACGACTTGGCGTTGTGCACACCGGTCGCGCTGACCGTGACCACACCCGGCAGCTGGGTCGGCAGGTCCAGGCACTCGGAGGGGTCGATGGTGCGCTCGACCGGCGTGGTGTCGTTCGGGCTGGAGGCGTCGTCGATCGCGTCCGAGGCCAGGTCGTGGTTGGAGTTGCCGGCCGAGGCGACGTGCAGGGTGCCCTTCTTCTGGGCGTACAGCTGGGCCCGGTTGACCGCGTCGACGATCGCCTTCTGGTCGGGGTCGTCCTTGCAGTTGTACAGCCACGGGTCCACGTAGTAGCTGTTGTTCGTGATCTCGACGCCGTGGTCGGCGGCAAACACGAAGGCGCAGACGACGTTCTCCGGGTAGAAGAGACCGTTGTCCGGGTCGCTCACCTTGATGCTGGACACCTTCACGCCGGGCGCTACACCGGCGACGCCGATGCCGTTGCGGGCCGCGGCGATCTCACCGGCCACGTGGGTGCCGTGGTAGTCGTCGGCCGTGTACGGACGCCAGGCGCCCTCGCTGGTGTCCGCCTTGCCGCCGACGCAGTTGGCCGACTGGGCGGCGGAGAAGTTCGCCCTGAGGTCGTCGTGGGTGTCGTCGACGCCGGTGTCGATCACGGCGACGGTCACCTTCTGGCTGCCGGGGTTGATCCGCGCGGCCTTGTCGGCGCCGATCGCCCGCAGGTCCCACTGGTCGGCCTCGAGGGGCTCGCTGCCGGGAACCTTGTCCGAGGCGGCCTTCGTCTTCGCGGCCTCGGCGGCCGTCACGTAGTCGGCGGCGCCCACGTCGGTCGTCCCGGCCGGGGCCAGCGGCGCGGTACGGGTGGCTCCGGCGGACTGCACTCCCCGCGCGGCGCGGATCTCCTTGCCGAAGTCCGGGTTCGCCGAGTGGACGACGATCACACCGATCTTGTCGTACGTGACCACGACGGTCCCGTCGGCCGCGGCGATCGCCTTCTTCACCGACGCGATGGTGCGGTGGTCCGCCTTGGTGTTGACGACGTACGCCAAGGCGGGCGCGTCCGTCGCCTGCTTCGCCGTCGGCGCCGCCTGCGGAGCCGCCGACGCCGCCGCCGGCAGGAAGCCGAGCGAGGCGGTCAGGGACAGCGCGACAGGAACGGCGAGGGCGAGGCGGCGTCTGGAACGCAGATGAGCCATGGGATCTCCACATCATCCGGAAACAAACCTGCCCGAGGCACAAGTGACGTTCGGGCAGGTACATGACGGGGTGTGCAGGGTGAAGTTATCCCGTGCCCTCTCCGGGCAACAACGTTTTGCCGTAACGACTTCGGAAAACGTCCCCCGAAAAGAAAGCGCGGACCGTTGAACCGGTGCTCGCGTGGCGCCGTGACGTTGTGCAGGGAGCGCGAGGACACTCGCCCCCGTTCCCGCAGTAGTTCCGTCGTTCCGTAGTAACCGCACCCGCAACGCGAGGAGACTCCGTGGCCGCCGAAGCGCCATCCCCCTCAGCAGAGGAACACAAACTCCCCACACCCGAGGAGTTCACCGCGGTGCAGGAGAGCGCTGAGTTCGGTGAACTGCGCCGCTCCCACCGCTCCTTCGCCTTCCCCCTGACCGTCGGCTTCATCCTCTGGTACCTGCTGTACGTGCTGCTCTCGAACTACGCGGGCGGCTTCATGGGCACGAAGCTGTTCGGCAACATCAACGTCGCCCTCGTCTTCGGTGTCCTGCAGTTCGTCACCACGTTCCTCATCGCGTGGTGGTACTCCCGGCACGCCGCCGCCGAGCTCGACCCCAGGGCCGAGGCCATCAAGACCCGTATGGAGGGCGGCGCATGAGCCCCGCGATCACCCACGTCACCCTCGCCGCGAACGAGGCGAGCGAGCACCGCGCGCTGATCATCACGCTGTTCGCGCTGTTCGTCGTCGCGACCCTCGGCATCACCGTCTGGGCGGGCCGGCAGACCAAGGACGCCGCCGACTTCTACGCGGGCGGACGGCAGTTCAGCGCCTTCCAGAACGGACTCGCGGTCTCCGGTGACTACATGTCGGCCGCGTCCTTCCTCGGCATCGCGGGCGCCATCGCCCTCTTCGGCTACGACGGCTTCCTCTACTCCATCGGCTTCCTGGTCGCCTGGCTGGTCGCCCTCCTGCTGGTCGCAGAACCGCTGCGGAACTCCGGCCGCTACACGATGGGCGACGTCCTCGCCTACCGCATGCGCCAGCGGCCCGTGCGCACCGCGGCCGGCACCTCCACCATCGTGGTGTCGATCTTCTACCTGCTGGCCCAGATGGCGGGCGCCGGCGTCCTCGTCTCGCTGCTGCTCGGCATCACCTCCGACGCCGGCAAGGTCCTCATCGTCGCCCTGGTCGGCGTCCTGATGATCGTCTACGTCTCCATCGGCGGGATGAAGGGCACCACCTGGGTACAGATGATCAAGGCCGTGCTGCTCATCGGCGGCACCATCCTGATCACCTTCCTGGTGCTGCTGAAGTTCAACTTCAACATCTCCGACCTGCTGGGCAAGGCCGCCGACAACAGCGGCGCGGGCGCGGCCTTCCTGGAGCCCGGCCTGCAGTACGGCGCCAGCGGCACCACCAAGCTGGACTTCATCTCCCTCGGCATCGCCCTGGTGCTCGGCACCGCCGGCCTGCCGCACATCCTGATCCGCTTCTACACGGTGCCCAACGCCAAGGCCGCCCGTAAGTCCGTGAACTGGGCCATCGGCATCATCGGCGGCTTCTACCTGATGACCATCGCCCTCGGCTTCGGCGCCGCCGCGCTGATCTCGCGGGACGAGATCATCGCCTCCAACCCGTCCGGCAACACGGCCGCGCCGCTGCTCGCCCTGCACCTGGGCGGCACCGACTCGACCTGGGGCGCGATCCTGCTCGCCACGATCTCGGCGGTCGCCTTCGCCACGATCCTCGCCGTGGTCGCCGGTCTCACCCTCGCCTCGTCCTCCTCCTTCGCGCACGACATCTACGCCAACGTCATCCGCAAGGGGAAGGCCACGGAGAAGGAGGAGATGAGGGCGGCCCGCTGGGCGACCGTCCTCATCGGCGTCGTCTCCATCGCGCTCGGCGCCCTCGCCCGCGACCTGAACGTGGCCGGTCTGGTCGCGCTGGCCTTCGCGGTCGCCGCGTCCGCCAACCTGCCGACGATCCTCTACAGCCTGTTCTGGAAGCGGTTCACCACCCAGGGCGCCCTGTGGTCGATCTACGGCGGTCTCATCGTCGCCGTCGGCCTGGTGCTGTTCTCGCCCGTCGTCTCCGGCGACCCGACCGCGATGTTCCCCGACGTCGACTTCTCCTGGTTCCCGCTGAAGAACCCGGGACTCATCTCCATCCCGTTCGGCTTCCTGATGGGCTGGCTCGGCACCGTCCTGTCCAAGGAGGAACCGGACGCCAAGAAGTACGCGGAGCTGGAGGTCAGGTCGCTGACCGGCACCGGCGCCCACTGACCCGCACCGGCGGCCCGGCCGCGCCGTGCGGACCTCTCCCGGAGGTCCGCACGGCGCGGCCGCCGTACATCCCGTCGTCTCGGCCGCTGTGCTTGTCGGCGCCGTCACGTAGGCTCAACAGACAGCCGGAGTACGCGTGATCCGAGTGATCCGAGTCGAGGGAGGGGGCCACGTGCTCATCGACACGTACGGCCGAGTGGCCACCGACCTGAGGGTGTCACTGACCGACCGGTGCAATCTGCGGTGCACCTACTGCATGCCCGAGGAGGGCCTGCAGTGGCTGGCCAAGCCCGACCTGCTCACGGACGACGAGATCGTCCGCCTCATCGACATCGCCGTCACCTCCCTCGGCATCGAGGAGGTCCGCTTCACCGGCGGTGAACCCCTGCTCCGCCCCGGCCTGGTCGGCATCGTCGAGCGGGTCGCGGCCCTGGAGCCCCGCCCCCGGACGTCCCTCACCACCAACGGCATCGGCCTCGGGCGCACCGCGGCGGCCCTGAAGGAGGCGGGCCTGGACCGGGTCAACGTCTCCCTCGACACGCTCCGCCCGGACGTCTTCAAGACCCTCACCCGCCGCAACCGCCACCAGGACGTCATCGACGGCCTGTACGCGGCCCGCGAAGCCGGCCTGACCCCGGTGAAGGTCAACTCGGTCCTGATGCCGGGGCTCAACGACGACGAGGCCCCCGACCTGCTGGCCTGGGCCGTGGACCACGGCTACGAGCTGCGCTTCATCGAGCAGATGCCCCTGGACGCCCAGCACGGCTGGAAGCGCGACGGCATGATCACCGCCGACGACATCCTCACCTCCCTGCGCACCCGCTTCGAGCTGACCCCCGAGGGCGACGAGGCCCGCGGCTCCGCCCCGGCCGAGCGCTGGCTGGTCGACGGCGGCCCGCACCGCGTCGGCGTCATCGCCTCCGTCACCCGCCCGTTCTGCGCGGCCTGCGACCGCACCCGGCTCACCGCCGACGGACAGATCCGCACCTGTCTGTTCGCCACCGAGGAGACGGACCTGCGCGCGGCCCTGCGCTCCGACGCGCCCGACGAGGAGATCGCCCGGATCTGGCGACTGGCCATGTGGGGCAAGAAGGCGGGCGCCGGCCTCGACGACCCGACGTTCGTACAGCCCGACCGCCCGATGTCCGCCATCGGCGGCTGAGGCGCCGAAGGGGCCGGGAGGCCGGGGCTGGGCTCGGGGCTACGCCTCTTCGGGCGCCCGCCACTCCTCGAAGCGCACCACGTCCTTCAGGAACCCGCGTACGCCGAGGAACTGCGACAGATGCTCCCGGTGCTCCTCACACGCGAGCCAGGTCTTGCGGCGCTCCGGCGTGTGGATCTTCGGGTTGTTCCAGGCGAGCACCCACACGGCGGCGGCACGGCAGCCCTTGGCGGAACAGATCGGCGTCTCGGGATCAGGGTCCATCACACCGCCGACCCTAACCCGGTCGGCTCAGCGGCAACCGCCGGGAGCACCCGTCACACCCGGAACAAAGGCGACGCCGAGCAGCCACGGGGGGAGCTGCCCGGCGTCGGTCCGTCGCTCCGACGGGGGATGCGGAGCGCGTACGAAGTATGTCACGGGTCACCCCGCCCCCGGCACCGGAACAACATGATTGATCTGAGCTTTTCCTGAGCTTGGCGGGGAAGCGCCCTCCGGTTCCGGCCGGTCATGGTCATGTTCCGGAGGTCATGACGGCCCGGGCCGCTCCGTCCGTGCGCCGGAGGCGGGCTCGGGCGTGGGCTCGGGCACCGCATCCTCCGTCCCGGGTTCCGCCGTGTCGCCGTCCGTCTGCGACGGCTCGATCTCCGTCCGCATCTGCGTCGACAGGTAGGTCGAGGGCAGCGACGGCGCGTTCTCACGCCCGGCGTTGGCGATCACCACCGCGATGTACGGCAGCAGCATTCCGAGGACCAGCGCCACGATCGCGACGTACCGTTCCACGTTCCAGAGCGACGCCGCGAGGATGACCGAGATCGTACGAACGGTCATGGAGATCACATACCGGCGCTGCCGCGCGCGCACATCGTCCTGGAGGCCCGCCCTGGCACCGGTGATCCGGAACACCTGGACGCCGCCGTGCTGCTTCCGCATCACATTCCACCATCCGCCCGTATCGGACTTTTCCCGCCCCTGGCCGTCTCGTGACGGCCGGGGCACCGGGCCCGCACGAAGACCACGTTACGCCGCGCCCCCGCCGCCCACGAGACCGGGGCGCCCCGGGCCCGCGGAATCCGTCCGCCGTTCCCCCGTCCGCCCCGTCCGGTCCGAAGCCCGTACGGCATGCCCGACATGCGACGCAACGGGTCCGGGCCGACACTGGCCGTAACGCTCGCGTCTAGGCGTACCGGGAGGCAGTCATGGGCTGGTTGTGGGCGATCATCGTGGGATTCGTGCTCGGCCTGATCGCCAAGGCGATCATTCCCGGCAAGCAGCACAGCCCGCTGTGGCTGACCACCATCTGCGGCATCCTCGGCGCCATCGCGGGCAACGCGATCGCGCGCGGCTTCGGTATCGCGGAGACCCGGGGCATCGACTGGGGCCGGCACGTCTTCCAGCTGGCGGCGGCGATCGTCATCGTCTTCTTCGTCGACATGCTCTACACGCAGATGCGGGGCAAGCGCACACAGCAGCGGGCCTGACGCGCGGGTCCGCCGAGGTGTCCTGCCGGTGTCGTCCGGGCATCCGAGGCCGATCGCCCCCTCGGATGCCCGGACGACCGGACGTTCCAGCGGCTCAGGCGGCCGTGACCTCCACCGCCGCCAGGTTCTTCTTGCCCCGGCGCAGCACCAGCCAGCGCCCGTGCAGCAGGTCCTCCTTCGCGGGGACGGCGTCCTCGGCGGTGACCTTGACGTTGTTCACGTAGGCGCCGCCCTCCTTCACCGTGCGCCGCGCGGCCGACTTGCTCGCCACCAGGCCGACCTCGGCGAACAGGTCGACGACCGGACCGAGCTCGGCGACCTGGACGTGCGGCACCTCCGAGAGGGCCGCCGCCAGTGTCCGCTCGTCCAGCTCCGCCAGCTCACCCTGGCCGAACAGCGCCTTCGACGCGGCGATCACGGCGGCGGTCTGGTCGGCACCGTGCACCAGGGTCGTCAGCTCCTCGGCCAGGGCGCGCTGGGCGGCACGGGCCTGCGGACGCTCCGCCGTCTGCCGCTCCAGCTCCTCCAGCTCCTCGCGGGACTTGAAGGACAGGATCCGCATGTAGCCCGAGATGTCCCGGTCGTCCGTGTTCAACCAGAACTGGTAGAACGCGTACGGCGTGGTCATCTCCGGGTCGAGCCAGACGGCGCCGCCCTCGGTCTTGCCGAACTTGGTGCCGTCCGCCTTCGTCATCAGCGGCGTGGCGTAGGCGTGGACGGCGGCGTCCGGCTCCAGCCGGTGCAGCAGGTCCAGGCCCGCCGTGAGGTTGCCCCACTGGTCGCTGCCGCCCTGCTGCATCGTGCAGCCGTGAAGCCGGTACAGCTGGAGGAAGTCCATGGCCTGGAGCAGCTGGTAGCTGAACTCGGTGTAGCTGATGCCCTCGGAGGACTCCAGACGCCGGGCGACGGAATCCTTGGTCAGCATCTTGTTGACGCGGAAGTGCTTGCCGATGTCCCGCAGGAACTCGATGGCGGAGAGGTTCTGCGTCCAGTCGAGGTTGTTGACCATCGTGGCCGCGTTCTCGCCCTCGAAGGACAGGAACGGCTCGATCTGGCCGCGCAGCCGCTCGACCCAGCCGGCGACGGTCGCCGGGTCGTTCAGCGTGCGCTCGGCGGTCGGGCGGGGGTCGCCGATCTGGCCCGTGGCCCCGCCGACCAGCGCCAGCGGCCGGTGACCGGCCTGCTGCATCCGGCGCAGGGTGAGCACCTGCACCAGGTGCCCCACGTGCAGTGACGGCGCGGTCGGGTCGAAGCCGCAATAGAACGTGACGGGACCGTCCGCGAGCGTCTTGCGCAAAGCGTCCTCGTCGGTGGACTGGGCGAACAGCCCGCGCCACTTCAGCTCATCGACGATGTCCGTCACGGTTCTCGTGTCTCCTCGGTGATCTTCGGCTCGCCGGTGCTCGGCCGGTCGGGTGACCGCCGGTGGCGAACGTCTACGAGGTTATACGCCCTGGCTGACAGAACTCATATTGAAATCGGGGACGCGCAACGGCGGCATCGCGGCCCTGGTGAACCAGTCGCCCCACTCCCGGGGCAGCGTCCTCTCCGTACGCCCCGCCTCCGTGGCGCGACCCAGTACGTCCACCGGCGACTCGTTGAACCGGAAGTTGTTGACCTCCCCGACGACCTCGCCGTTCTCGACGAGGTAGACGCCGTCCCGGGTCAGACCGGTGAGCAGCAGCGTCGCCGGGTCCACCTCGCGGATGTACCACAGGCAGGTCAGCAGGAGCCCGCGCCCGGTGGCGGAGACCATCTCCTCCAGGGAGCGGTCCTCGCCCCCGTCGAGGATCAGGTTGTCGATCCCCGGTGCCACGGGCAGCCCGGTCAGGTCCGCGCCGTGCCGGCTGGTGGTCAGGCGCGTCAGCTCGCCCTCGCGGATCCACTCCGTGGCCGTCAGCGGCAGCCCGTTGTCGAACACCGACCGGTCGCCCCCGGAGGAGTGGGCGATCACGAAGGGCGCCGACTCCAGCCCCGGCTCGGCGGGGTCGCTGCGCAGGGTCAGCGGCAGCCCGGACAGCCGCTCGCCGATCCGGGTGCCGCCGCCCGGTTTGGAGAAGACCGTGCGGCCCTCGGCCGCGTCCCGGCCCGAGGCCGACCACAGCTGGTAGATCAGCAGGTCCGCGACGGCGGTCGGCGGCAGCAGCGTCTCGTACCGGCCCGCGGGCAGCTCGAACCGCCGCTCGGCCCAGCCCAGCCGCACGGCCAGCTCGGCGTCGAGCGCCGCGGGGTCGACGTCTTTGAAGTCCCGCGTGGCACGGCCCGCCCACGCCGAGCGCGTACGGTCCGGCGACTTGGCGTTCAGCTCCAGCGTCCCGCTCGGCTGATCGTGCCGCAGCCGCAGCCCCGTGGACGTACCGAGGTAGCTGGAGACCAGTTCGTGGTTGGCGAAGCCGTACAGTTCCCGGCCGCCCCCGCGCGCGCGTGCGAACGCCTCGCCGAGGGCCGGTGCGAAATCGGCGAACACGGTGGAGGAGGTCTCCGCGGGGGCCTCCCTGAACTCGGGAGACTCAGTCACGCCCGTCACCAGCGGCCGGGCGTCCTCGGCCGGTCCGGCGCCCCGCGCGGCGGCCTCGGCGGCCCGTACCAGGGGCTCCAGTTCGTCGACGGTCACCGCGGACCGGGACACGACGCCGGACGCCGTGCCCTCCCGGCCGTCCACCGTCGCGACGACGGTGAGCGTGCGCCCGCGCGTGACACCGTTCGTGGTGAGCGAGTTGCCCGCCCAGCGCAGGTTGGCGGTCGACTCCTCGTCGGCGATCACGACACAGCCGTCGGCCCGGGACAGCTCCAGAGCACGCTCGACGAGCTCGTGCGGCTTGGTGGTACGCGCGTTCATCGTCCCGCCTCCTGGGTGGTGTTGAGAATGCCGACCCCCTTGAAGAGGGCGGACGGGCAGCCGTGCGAGACCGCCGCGACCTGCCCCGGCTGGGCCTTGCCGCAGTTGAAGGCGCCCCCGAGGACGTACGTCTGCGGACCGCCGACCGCCGTCATGGAACCCCAGAAGTCGGTGGTCGTCGCCTGGTAGGCCACGTCCCGCACCTGCCCGGTGAGCCGCCCGTTCTCGATCCGGAAGAAGCGCTGCCCGGTGAACTGGAAGTTGTACCGCTGCATGTCGATGCTCCACGACCGGTCACCGACGACGTAGATGCCCCGGTCCACGCCCCCGATCAGATCCTCGGTGGACATCCCGGCGGGGTCGGGCCGCAGCGACACGTTGGCCATGCGCTGCACCGGGACATGCCCGGGGGAGTCCGCGAACGCGCACCCGTTGGACCGCTCGAACCCGGTCAGCCTCGCGATCCGCCGGTCCAGCTGGTAGCCGACCAGCGTGCCGTCCCTCACCAGGTCCCAGGACTGCGCCGCGACCCCCTCGTCGTCGTACCCCACCGTCGCGAGCCCGTGCTCGGCGGTGCGGTCACCGGTGACGTTCATCAGCTCCGAGCCGTACTTCAGCTTCCCCAGCTGGTCGAAGGTGGCGAACGAGGTGCCCGCGTAGGCCGCCTCGTAGCCGAGCGCCCGGTCCAGCTCGGTGGCGTGCCCGATGGACTCGTGGATGGTCAGCCACAAGTTGGACGGGTCGACGACCAGGTCGTACAGGCCCGGCTCCACGCTCGGCGCGCGCATCTTCTCGGCGAGCAGCTCGGGCATCCGCTCCAGCTCGTCGTCCCAGTCCCAGCCGGTGCCCCTCAGGTACTCCCAGCCACGGCCGACGGGCGGCGCGAGCGTCCGCATGGAGTCGAACTCACCGCTCGACTCGTCCACCGACACGGCCGTGAACACCGGGTGCAGCCGCACCCGCTGCTGGGTGGTCGTGGTCCCGGCCGTGTCGGCGTAGAACTTGTTCTCGTGCACGGTGAGCAGCGAGGCGTCCACATGGTCCACCTCGCGCGCCGCCAGCAGCCGCGCGCTCCACTCGCCCAGCAGCCCGGCCTTCTCCGCGTCGGGCACGGTGAACGGATCGACCTCGTACGAGGAGACCCACGTCCGGTCGGCGTGCACGGGCTCGTCGGCCAGCTCCACCCTCTCCGCCGACCCGGCCGCCCGGATCACCTGCGCCGACAGCTGCGCCATCGCCACGGCCTGCGAGGCGACCTTGGCGGCGGCGTCGAGGGTGAGGTCCACCCCGGACGCGAACCCCCACGTCCCGCCGTGCACCACGCGCACCGCGTACCCGAGGTCGGTGGTGTCCGACGACCCGGCCGGCTTGGCGTCCCGGAACCGCCAGGAGGCGCTGCGCACCCGCTCCAGACGGAAGTCCGCGTGCTCCGCCCCGAGCGCCCGAGCGCGGGCCAGCGCGGCATCGGCGAGGGCGCGCAGCGGCAGCGCCAGGAACGACTGATCGACTTCATGGGGCACGAGTGGGGATTCCCTTCGGGCGCTCGCCTGCTGACCGTCTGAGGCAGTGAACCACGCGCGGAGACCCCCGCGACGCATCAGAGTCGACAGCACGCTCTCAGGACGGCGGTCGGATCCGAGGGAGTCTGCGAGCTGCCGACTGTAGGGATCCAACAGTGGCGACCCGGTGTCACTGTCGGTGCCCGATTGCTCCGGGGGGCGGGTGGACCGATAGGTTTTCGGTGAAGGCGCCTGCCGCGCGCAGGGGCTCCAGACCGCTATCGAAAGGGTGATCCGTTGAGCCGCTCGGTTCTCGTCACCGGAGGTAACCGGGGGATCGGCCTCGCCATCGCCCGCGCGTTCGCCGATGCCGGTGACAAGGTCGCGATCACGTACCGCTCGGGCGAGCCCCCCACGGGCTTCCTCGCCGTCAAGTGCGACATCACCGACAGCGAGCAGGTGGAGCAGGCCTACAAGGAGATCGAGGAAGCGCACGGTCCCGTCGAGGTGCTGGTCGCCAACGCCGGCATCAACAAGGACCAGCTGCTGATGCGGATGTCGGAGGAGGACTTCACGTCCGTCGTCGACACCAACCTCACCGGCACCTTCCGTGTCGTCAAGCGCGCCAACCGGGGCATGCTGCGGGCCAAGAAGGGCCGCGTCGTGCTCATCTCGTCGGTCGTCGGGCTCCTCGGTTCCGCCGGGCAGGCGAACTACGCCGCCTCCAAGGCCGCGCTGGTCGGCTTCGCGCGTTCCCTCGCCCGTGAGCTGGGCTCGCGCAACATCACCTTCAACGTCGTCGCCCCCGGCTTCGTCGACACCGACATGACCAGGGAGCTCACCGAGGAGCAGCAGGCGAAGATCCTCGCGCAGGTACCGCTCGCCCGGTACGCGCGGTCGGAGGAGATCGCCGCGGCCGTGCGGTTCCTCGCCTCGGACGACGCCTCGTACATCACTGGAGCCGTCATTCCCGTTGACGGCGGACTGGGAATGGGTCACTGAACGACATGAGCGGAATTCTCGAGGGCAAGCGCGTCCTGATCACCGGTGTGCTGACGGAGTCCTCCATCGCCTTCCACACTGCCAAGCTGGCACAGGAGCAGGGCGCCGAGATCATCCTGACCGCGTTCCCGCGGCCCACCCTGACCGAGCGCATCGCCAAGAAGCTCCCCAAGCCCGCCAAGGTCATCGAGCTCGACGTGACCAACGAGGAGCACCTGGGCCGCCTCGCGGACGTCGTGGGCGAGGAGCTCGGCGGCCTCGACGGCGTCGTGCACTCCATCGGCTTCGCGCCGCAGGACGCGCTCGGCGGCAACTTCCTGAACACGCCGTTCGAGTCGGTCGCCACGGCCATGCACGTCTCGGCCTTCTCCCTGAAGTCGCTGACCATGGCCTGCCTGCCGCTGATGCAGAACGGCGGCTCCGTCGTCGGCCTCACCTTCGACGCGCAGTACGCCTGGCCGCAGTACGACTGGATGGGCCCGGCCAAGGCCGCCCTGGAGGCGACCAGCCGTTACATGGCCCGCGACCTGGGCAAGCAGAACGTCCGCTGCAACCTGATCTCGGCGGGCCCGCTCGGTTCCATGGCCGCCAAGTCCATCCCGGGCTTCAGCGAGCTGGCCTCCGTGTGGGACACCCGTGCCCCGCTGGAGTGGGACCTGAAGGACCCGGAGCCGGCCGGCCGCGGCGTCGTCGCCCTGCTGAGCGACTGGTTCCCGAAGACCACCGGCGAGATCGTCCACGTGGACGGCGGTCTGCACGCCATCGGCGCCTGAGCGCCGTCGGCCCGGCCCGAAGCGGTCGGTGAGGGCCCGCACCCGGGAAGGGTGCGGGCCCTCACCGCGTCACCTGTTCGGCTCAGCAGCGCGGGCGGTGCGCGGTGCCGGCGGGGCACTGTGGAGCGACAGGTCACCGGGAGCACGCGGACACCGCGTGCTCCCGCCTGATCTCCCTCCCAGTACGGCCGAGGAGGTCCCCCTGTGCGCTTTCACCGCCTGGCCTCAGTGACCTTCACCGTCGCCCTCGGCACCGCTCTCGTACCCGCCCTGGCGTACGAGGCGACGCCGCACGCGCGCGTGCGGTCGGCCGACGCCGGGTCCGGCGGCGCGGGGCCCGACGATCCGTTCGGAGCCGCCTGCCGGATCGGGGCCGACGGCTCCCGGGTGACCGCGTACTGCCACAACCCCTATCCGGACACCGACCACGTGAGCCTGCACATCGAGTGCCTCCGATGGTGGGACCTCGACAGTGACAGCGCCCCGGTGGCCGCCGCACCCGCACAGACCGTGCGGCTGACCGGCCGCTGCTGGAAGGAGGTCCGGGCCGCGTGGATCAGCCACCGGAAGGCGGACTGAACCGCCCCGGACGGCACGCCGGCGAGTGGGCGGCGGCCTCCTCGGCCGCCGTCGCCGCATCGCCCGCGCGGATCGCGTCCAGCAGCCGCGAGTGGTCCAGGTGGGTCTCCGGGGTCAGCTGACGGCCGACGTCGTCGCGCAGCCAGTCCCGCAGCACCTCGCTCAGGTCCGCGTACAGCGCGGTCAGCACGTCGTTGTGCGACGCCGCCACGACGGCCAGGTGGAACGTCGTGTCCGCCGACACGAACTGCTCTGCCGCACCCGACTCCCAGGCCTCCTCACGGCGCAGCAGCAGGATGTCGAGCTGTTTGAGGTCCTTCTCGGTGCGCCGCTCGGCGGCCAGCCGCGCCGCGGACGACTCCAGGGCGGAGCGCAGCTCCGCGACGTGCCCGCGGTCGGCGCCGGCGAAACGGCGCTGCATCACCCCGGCCAGCTCGCTCGTGGTGACGACATAGGTGCCCGAGCCCTGACGGATGTCGAGCAGTCCGTTGTGCGCCAGCGCGCGCACGGCCTCGCGGACTGTGTTGCGTGCCACCCCGAGCTGCTCGACCAGCTCCGGCTCGGTCGGAATGCGGGAGCCGACCGGCCACTCGCCCGAGGTGATCTGGGCGCGCAGAGCGGCGATGACCTGCTCGGACAGCGCAGAACGACGGGGGTGGCTCAGGGGCATGACACACCTCTGCACGGCACGGGTGCCGACACCGGACGGCAGTCTCGGCATGGACAGCCAATCATCCCATGATTCTATGATGTATCTCATGGCTGGTGAGGAAACCCGGACGCTCAAGTCCACGACCGTACGCACGGCGGCTCCGTCCGAACTCCGGGAGCCCGGGGGCACCGCCCCGCGCGCGTGGACGATCCGGCTGCTCGTCGTCGGCATCGTGCTGGCGGCGCTGAACCTCCGTCCCGCCATCACCAGCCTCGGCGCACTGCTCGAGGAGGTCCGGACCGACCTCGCCATGAGCGGCAGCGTGGCCGGGCTGCTCACCTCCGTGCCCCCGCTGTGCTTCGCCGTCTTCGGCGTCACCGCCCCGCGGCTGGCCCGCCGTTTCGGAGCGGGTGCGGTGGTGTGCGCCGGCATGGTCGCCATCGGCGCGGGCCTGCTGATACGCCCGTTCACGGGAGGCACGGCGGGCTTCCTGGCCGCCAGCGCCCTCGCGCTCATGGGCATCGCCGTCAGCAACGTCCTGATGCCGGTCATCGTCAAGCAGTGGTTCCCGGACCGGGTCGGCTCCATGACCGGCCTGTACTCCATGGCCCTCGCCCTGGGCACATCCGCGGCCGCCGCGGCGACCGTGCCGCTGACCGAGGCGCTGGGCGGGAACTGGCAGACGGGACTCGCCCTGTGGGCGGCGCTCGCCGCGGCCGCCGTACTGCCCTGGATCCCGTTCGTGAAAAGCGCGGGAAACGCGGGAAACGCGGGAAACGCTGGAATGTCGGGGAAGCGGGGCAGGCCGTCGGCCGAGCGGGCCCCCGCACCCGGACCGTCGTCCCCGGGCGCGGCGTCGACGTCGGCGGACGCGCCCGCGCCCGAGGTGCGCATCACCCGCAGCCGGACCGCCTGGGCGCTGGCCGTCTTCTTCGGGCTCCAGGCGACCGTCGCCTACATCACCATGGGCTGGATGCCGCAGATCTTCCGGGACGCGGGCGTGCCCGCGAGCACGGCCGGGCTGCTGCTCGCGTTCATCATGGTGATGGGCGTGCCGCTCGCCTTCGTCATCCCGCGCCTCGCCACGCGCCTGCCCCAGCAGGGCCCGATCGTGCTCGTGCTCGGTGTGAGCGGCCTGATCGGCTACGCCGGTCTGTACTTCGCACCGGCCGTCGGCGCCCTGGTCTGGGCGCTGCTGCTGGGCATCGCCAACTGTGCCTTCCCCCTCGCGCTCACCATGGTCGGGATGCGGGCCAGGTCCGGCGCGGGCGTGGCCAAGCTGTCGGCCTTCGCCCAGAGCACCGGCTATCTGATCTCCATCCCGGGCCCCCTCCTGGTGGGCGTGCTCTACCAGCACAGCGGCGGCTGGGGCCTGCCGCTCGCGCTCCTGGCCGGCCTGATGATCCCGCAGACGATCGCCGGAGTCCTGGCGGGCCGTGACCACACGGTGGAGGACGAGGCGGCGGCCCGCTGAGCCCGCTGCGCCTGACCCCGGGGCGCGCCGCAGCGCCGGCGGGTGCGAGACTTGTCCCATGCCAGTCCTCGACCCGAACCCGCAGAACGGCCAGAAGAAGCTGCTGCTCGTCTTCGGAGCGTTCTTCGCCATCTTCATCGTCATCGGTGTGATCGCGAGCATCCTCGCGCCGTGACACCCCCGGCGCCGCCCCTGTCCGGGGGCCGTGGTGGTGCTGGCCCCCCTGTCCCCTAGGGGGCCAGGATCAGGGTCAAGTGGGTGGGTCACCGGATGGGTTGAGGGCCGAGGAGTACATACCTTCGAGATGTGGCCGCGAGACGCGGCACGAAACACTCGAAGAGCGGAGACCCCATGTCGGCGCGCACCCACACCCGGCCCCACCCGGTCCTCCGGGGCGGCGTCGACAGCCGACTGCCGTGGTGGGCCCTCGTCCTGCCCGCGCTCGCCTTCGTCACGCTGCTCGCGCTGGTCCTGAACCCCGCCGACGCGCACGCGGCGACCACCGAGCCCGGAATCACCCACCTCCTCGAGCGTGCTCAGCAGCTCATAACCCGCTGAGCACCCCGGGAACGGCCGTCAACTACCCGCGCCCCGTGGCCTGTTTCATGCGAAGCTGGGGCACATGAGCGTCGCAGAACCCCGCAGGATTGTCCTTTTCCGGCATGCGAAGGCCGACTGGCCACCGGTGACCGACCATGAGCGCCCGCTCGCCGAGCGCGGCAGGACGGACGCCGCAGTCGCCGGACGCAAGCTCGCCGACTCCGCCATCGCGTTCGATCTGGCCCTCTGCTCCACCTCGACCAGGACCCGGGAAACGTGGAAAATCGCGGTGCACGAGTTCCCACAGCGCCCGAAGACGGTCTACGAGGAGCGGATCTACGAGGCCTCGCCCGGTGAACTGATCACCCTGCTGAACGAAACCCCCGACGACGCGCAGAACGTGCTTCTGGTCGGCCACAACCCCGGCATCCAGGGAGCGGCCGAGATCCTCTCCGGGGCGGCCGAGGGGGACGCGGGTGAGCGGATGAGCCGTCGTGGCTATCCCGCCGCAGCCTTCGCCGTGCTGTCCTTCACCGGCTCCTGGAAGTCCCTCGAGCCCGGGGTCGCCACCCTGCTCGACTACTGGGCACCCAGCGAGTGACCCACGCGCCATGACAGCGGGGCCCGGCACCGGTCCGGTGCCGGGCCCCGCACCGCCCTGCACGGACACCGCGGGTCCGCGCGTGGTTCAGTCCCGGTCGAGGATGTCCGCCGCCTCGACCTCTTCGCGCGTAATGCCCAACAGGTACAGGACCGTGTCCAGGAAGGGGAAGTTCACCGCGGTGTGGGCCGCCTGGCGCACCACCGGCTTGGCGTTGAACGCGACGCCGAGGCCCGCCGAGTTGAGCATGTCCAGGTCGTTCGCGCCGTCGCCGATCGCCACGGTCTGCGACAGCGGGACCCCCGCCTCGGCCGCGAACCGGCGCAGCAGCCGCGCCTTGCCCGGCCGGTCCACGATCTCGCCCGTGACCCGGCCGGTCAACTTTCCGTCGACGATCTCCAGGGTGTTGGCGTGGGCGAAGTCCAGCGCCAGCCGCTCCTTCAGATCGTCCGTGACCTGGGTGAACCCCCCGGAGACCACGCCCACCTGATAGCCGAGCCGCTTCAGCGTGCGGACCAGGGTGCGGGCACCCGGTGTCAGCCGCACCTCGCTGCGCACCTTGTCCACCACGGAGGCGTCCAGCCCCGCCAGCAGCTGCACACGCGCGTGCAGCGACTCCTCGAAGTCCAGTTCCCCGCGCATCGCCGCCTCGGTCACCTCGGCGACCTTGTCCTCGCAGCCGGCATGGGCGGCGAAGAGTTCGATCACCTCGTCCTGGATGAGGGTGGAGTCCACATCCATGACGACCAGGCGCTGGGCCCGGCGGTGCAGACCGGCCGCGACGACGGCGACATCGACCCCGAGCTTCGACGCGTCGGTCACCAGGGCGGTGCGCAGCGGTTCCGTCTCCACGCCGGACACCGCGAACTCCACCGCGGTCACCGGATACTTGGCGAGTCGGAAGACACGGTCGATGTTGGCGCCGGTCTTCGTGATCCGCGCGGCGATCGCCGCCGCCGTCCCGGCGGTGAGGGGGTGGCCCAGCACGGTGACCAGGGAACGGCCGAGCCCGCGCGGGCGGTTGTCGCCGATGCCGGAGATGATCTCCGCCTGCATCTTCATCGACTCGGCCCAGTTGTGGACGGTTGCCCGCAGGCTGCCCTCCAGGCTCTGCGCCGGCTGGGTCACGAGCACACACAGCACGATTCGGCCACGGGTGACGACCTGCTCGATGTCGACCACGTCGACGGAGTAGGCGGCGAGGGTGTCGAGGAGACCGGCGGTGATACCGGGTCGGTCCTTGCCGAAGATCTTGACAAGGAGTGTGGGAACGTCCGAGGTCTGCGATGCGTTCATGGTGTTCTTACCGTATCGGGCACGCAGTGCCCTGCGCGCCCGAGGTCCGTCTGGCGGACAGCGAACTCTCGGCGTCGCCGAGGTGTCTCGGACCTTACGCGCCTCGGCCGCCGTCCGCCTCACCGGCCGCCGGGACGACGTGGGGCCGGGGGAGGGGGCGGCGGAGGCGGAGGAGGTCCTTCGTCCGGCCACAGTGGCGGGCGCTGCCCCGTGGACGGCCCGCCAGCACGCCCGGACCGCCCGCCCCCGGGCCGCCCGCGCGGGACCCTTCCCGGTGGCGGCGGCTCGACGGGGCGGATCACGGTCGGAGCGCCGGAGATGTCGCCGTCGTCCGGCACGCCGTCGCCCCCGGGAGGCTCGTTCGGGGGCCGGCCGGGCGGCCGCATGTCACCGAGTGCCGCCGACGGACCGGGCGGCCGGGCGTCATCGGGCTCCGGCGGGGGAGCGTGCCCCGACCGCGCGCCGGGCCGCCGCCCCGCACCACCCGGCCGGGCCTCCGGCCGCCCCCGCAACTCCTCGGGCACCACCAGATACGGATTCGTCCCCGGATTCGGTGGCCGGTACGGCACCCCCGGCGCATACGGCCCGGCCCCCGCCCCGGCAGGTCGGGGCCCGGTCCCCGTACCGTCCCCCGGTCCAGCGGCACCCCCGGCGTACCCCGGGCTCCCGGTGCCTTCCACCGCCCCGCCCCCGGCCGCGACCCGCGCCCGCGGCGCCACCCGTCGCCCCGCGGCCCCGCTCGCCCATGCCAGCAGCGCCCCCGCCGCGCCCGCGCCCGCACCCCAGACGGCGCCCAGGAGCAGTGCCGCGGCGAGGTGACCGCGCAGCTCGACGCCCGCACCGAACGCGTCGAAACCGAGCACGGACAGCGAGACGTCCGCCGACACCTCCGTCAGCCACACCAGCAGCGGCAGGGCCGACGCCGTCGCGACCGCCAACCGCAGCGCGCACCGCCCGGCGAAACCCGCGGCGCCCCCATCCCGTACATCACCGGCACCCCCTGCCGTCCCCAGCGGTGTCCGCGCCGCCACCAGCACACCGGCCGACAGCATGGTCATCGCGGCCGCCACCCCCAGCAGCCACACCCGCCCGTCGAGCCCGGCCAGCCGGGCCAGGGTGACCGACTGGCCGGAGTCCACCCGCAGCAGGTCGTCCAAGGGGTGCGGCAGGACGCCGAGCAGCGCCCCCGTCGCCCGCCCCTCCCACGGCACGAACAGTCCGACCGGTATGCCGAGCCACACCCCGTTCGGCGCTCCCAGCAGGGCCGCTCCCGCGATCCGCCGGGGATGGTCGTCGCCGATCGCCGCGTACCCCGCCGCCGCGTACCCCGCCGCCACCGCCACCAGGCCCACCACGACGAGAGCGGACACCGCGGGCCGTACGACGCGGTGCAGGACGTCCCAGCCGCGCGGCAGCGGAGTGCGCCTGGACGCCAGCAACGCGACGACCAGGACGCCGACCGACCAGCCCAGACCGCCGAGCAGCGTCGGCACGGTGTCGACGCTGAACCCGACCACGGCCTTCACGTCGACGAGACCACCGACCCGCTCCGGCAGCAGACCCCCGACATCACCCAGCCCCGGGATCTCGATCCCGCCCCCGCCGGCGCCCGGCAACCCGTCCAGGCCCAGCGCGTCCCCGTCGACGGTGACGACGCCGTGGCCCGCCCACACCAGGCCACCCGCCGTCCCCACGAAGAGCGCCACGACCGCGCCGGCGCGTGCGGCGAGTTCGGCCGGGGACAGAACGTCGCCCGCAGCCCGCAGCGACCGCAGGAAGACGGACGACAGCAGCAGCGCGCCCACCAGGCTCACCCCCAGCGGCGCGACCCCGACGGCCGTGCTCGCCTCCGCGCCCGACAAGCCGAACGCCGACACCTCGACGGACGGCGTGACCGAGCCGCCGGCCGCCGACGCCACCACCGCGGCCGTCATCGGCCCCAGCGAACCCGCCGAGTCCGCGTCCAGCAGACGCAGCCCGAGCGTCGCCGTCCCCGCCATCCCGATCAGCGCCCAGCTCACCGCGGCGACCGCGGACATCACGACATCCACCCACGGCACGCGCGTGCCGTGTCCCGCGGTACCGACGCCCGTGGCAGCGCTCATGGCAGACCCCCCGACCCGCGGCGCGGCACACGGTGGCCGCGCATGCCCCCTCGGGTGGATTACCACTCTCCGGCCCGGTTTCAACCCCGTCAACGGGAGCACGGAAGCGTCCGAGAGCCCCCTTCCGACGGCCCGACTTCCGGTCCGGCGGCCGAGCCTGAAATAGTTCCCCCCGATGTTCGACATCCCTAGACTCCCTGCGACGGGGGGAATTCGGGGGACAACTCAGTGGGGCATGGAGTGCCGGAACTCGTACTGGAATCAAACGGACGGACCTGGACGCTCGATCCGTCCAGGTCGTACACCCTGGGACGCGATCCGCAGGGGGACGTCGTGGTGGACGACGCCAGGGTGTCCTGGCGACACGCCACGATCAGCTTCAACGGCCGCAGTTGGGTCGTCGAGGACCACGGCAGCACCAACGGCACGTTCGTGCAGGGGCAGCGGATCCAGCATCTGGAGGTCGGCTCCGGTACGGCGCTGAACCTGGGCAACGCGACCGACGGGCCGCGGGTGACCCTGTCCGGCACCGCGGCCCGGGCCGCGGTGCCGCAGCAGCAACCGCAGCAGCCATACGCGGCACAGGGGGTGCAGGGGGCGGTCCCGGGCTGGGTCCAGCAGGGGCAGCAGCAGATGCATCAGCAGCAGTCCGCGCAGGCCGGCTGGCAGCAGCAGCCGGTGCCGCCGCAGCAGTCCGCGCCGTACGTCCCGCAGCAGCAGGGCCCCGGTGGCGCGGCGGGGGCGCCGCCGGTGTACGGCGACCGCAGTCCGACCACGTTCCACCAGTTCTCGTTCGGCCGCGTGATGCGTATCGGCCGTGCTCTGGAGAACGACCTGGTCGTCTCCGACCTGCAGGTCTCCCGCAACCACGCCGAGTTCCACTCGACGCCCGACGGCCGCATGGAGATCCGCGACCTGGGCTCGCACAACGGCACCTACGTCAACGGTGTGCCGATCGCCAAGGGCGGCACGCAGCTGCTCGGCCCGACCGACATCGTGGGCGTCGGCCACTCGACGTTCCGGATCGTCGGCGACCGGCTCGAGGAGTTCGTCGACACCGGTGAGGTGTCCTTCTCGGCCCGCCACCTCACCGTCACGGTCGACGGCGGCAAGCAGATCCTCAAGGACGTCTCCTTCGGCGTCCCGGAGAAGTCGCTGATCGCGGTCATCGGCCCGTCCGGCTCCGGCAAGTCCACCCTGCTCAAGGCGCTCACCGGGTACCGGCCCGCCGACCAGGGCGAGGTCCTCTACGACAACCGGAACCTCTACAAGCAGTTCGCCGAACTGCGCCAGCGCATCGGTCTGGTCCCGCAGGACGACATCCTGCACAAGGAACTGACCGTCAAGAAGGCCCTCGGGTACGCGGCCAAACTCCGCTTCCCGGCCGACACCACGGCCGCCGAGCGCGACGCCCGCATCGACGAGGTGCTGCGCGAGCTGAAGCTGGACATCCACAAGGACAAGAAGGTCACGTCGCTCTCCGGCGGCCAGCGCAAGCGGGTCTCGGTGGCGCTGGAACTGCTCACCAAGCCGTCGCTGATCTTCCTCGACGAGCCGACGTCGGGCCTCGACCCGGGCATGGACCGCGACGTCATGCAGTTGCTGCGCGGGCTCGCCGACGACGGGCGCACCGTCCTCGTCGTCACCCACTCGGTGGCCGAGCTGGCGATCTGCGACAAGCTCCTGGTGATGGCGCCCGGAGGCTCGGTCGCCTACTTCGGTCCGCCCGAGGAGGCGCTGAACTTCTTCGGCTACGACACCTGGGCCGACGTCTTCTCCGCCTTCGAGAACTACCGCGACTACGACTGGGCGGGCCGCTGGAAGGGCTCGCAGCACTACCAGATGTACGCGGCGGACATCGACGCGGTCGCGCCGCAGTCCGTACAGGTCCCGGCGATGCAGGCGATGAAGCCGCCGAAGCCGCAGAGCTGGATGTCGCAGTTCACCACACTGGTGCGCCGCTACATCTCGGTGATCGTCTCCGACAAGGGGTTCCTCGCCCTGACGGTGATCCTGCCGGCCGTCCTCGGCGCGGTCAGCCTGCTCATCGACGCCGACAAGGGGCTGCTGCCGAACCCGCCCCATCCGCAGACCGGCCGGATCATCCCGAACGGCACGGCGACCACGGTCCTGCTGATCCTCGCGGTCGGCGCCTGCTTCGCCGGCGCCGCGAACTCCGTACGTGAGCTGATCAAGGAACGGGTCATCTACGAGCGGGAACGCGCGACCGGACTGTCCCGCTCGGCGTATCTGATGTCCAAGGTGTTCGTGCTCGGCATGATCACCGTGCTGCAGGGCCTGATGGTCGGCGTCATCGGCTTCTCCAGCCGGGAGCTCCCCGAGGAGGGACTGGTCCTCGGCGGCTTCACACTGCTGGAGCTGTCCATCCCGATCATGGCGCTCGGCTTCACCTCGATGATGTTCGGCCTGATCATCTCCTCGCTGGTGAAGACCGCCGAGAAGACCATGCCGCTGCTGGTGATGTTCGCGATCGTCCAGGTCGTCTTCACCGGCTGTCTGTTCGCGCTGCACGGCTCGATCGGCGTCAACCAGTTCTCGTTCCTGATGCCGTCGCGCTGGGCGGTCGCCGCCTCCGGCGCCACGCTGGACTTCAACAAGATCAGCCCGCCGGAGACCGCGGGCGACCCCGACCCGCTGTGGGAGCACACGGCGGGGGCCTGGTTCATGGACATGGGCGCGCTCATCGCCCTCGGCGTGATCTGCGGCTTCTTCGTGGCCCGCTTCCTGCGCCGCCACGAGCCCGAGGTCATGCGCAAGTAACGCGAGTGACGCAAGGAGTCGGCGTGGCCGTTCGCGCGCCGTACGCCCGAAGGGCGGCACCCCGTCAGGAGGGTGCCGCCCTTCGGCGTATCCGGGCGCGTCAGGCCGCGTGAAGAGGTCCGCGCCGACCTCAGTACGCGCTGTTGACGTTGTCCATGGAGCCGTACCGGTCGGCCGCGTAGTTGCAGGCGGCGGTGATGTTCGAGACCGGGTGGTAGATGTCCTTCGGCGTGCCCGGGACGTGGTACGCCTCGAACGTCGGCGGGATCACCTGCAGCAGTCCCTTGGACGGGATGCCGTTCTTGGCGTTGATGTCCCAGAGGTTGATGGCCATCGGGTTGCCGGAGGACTCCCGGATGATGTTGCGGTGGATGCCCTCGTACGAACCCGGGATCCCGTGCTTCTTCATGATGTCCAGGGACTCGCGGATCCAGCCGTCCAGGTTGTTGCCGTAGGTCTTGGGGGCGGCCTTGTCGGCCTCGGCCCGCTGCGCGGAGCGGTCGGCGGCCTGCTCGGTCTCGCGCTCCTTCGCGGCCTGCTCCTTCGCGGCCTGCTTCTCGGCGGCGGCGTCGGCCGCGGCCTGCTGCTTCGCCGCGATCTGCTCGGTCTTCACACCGGAGACGGCGAGCTGGTCGGTGACGGTGCCCTTGACGTCCTTGATCGGCTCGGTGCTGTAGGCGACCTGCGCGGTGGGAACTGCCTCGCTCGTGACGGTCGTCGACGCCTGGCTCGGCGTGGCCGAGAGAGCGATGGCGGCGGCCCCGAGGGCGGCGACACCGGCGGCGGCGATCTTGTGGTGGCGGTTCAGAGCACGAATGTGACCTCGGGCGAGGAAGTTCTTCGACATGGGTGATGGACCTCTTCGAATAGCGCGGAGGTCGCTCAACGTCCGGTGGGGACAGGGGTTTCTCCGGCACGAACGCCGCGGGCGGAACCCACGGCGCTGAGCGACGGGAGCAATTCTTAGCGGTCGCAAAATGACTAGGCAAAGGTGTGACGTACGAAGTCGGGTAGTGGATCAGGGGAGGTCAAAACGGGGCATAGGGGGCTATCTGCGCCGATCACATGCCCGCTATGGTCCTCCTATTCACCTTCGTACGTGATGTGGGCCCTATGCCCGGCCTCACACCGGGCGACCGTCACCCTCACCCGGAGTTGCTGGTGCAAGGCTCTGTGTGAGGGGCGTGGCGAGCCCTGGACCGGCCTGCGGAGAACCCGGGCCCGCCCCCAGGGAGACCTGAGGTCCTAGGACCTCAGGTCCGGGTCGTCGCCGCCACCGGTCGGATCCGCGGTGCCGGTGCCCGCCGGTACCGTGAGGACATGAGCCACGGCCCCCGGTCCGGCCTCGCCGCGGTGAGCACCGCGTTGCTGGCCATGAGCAGGCACCTCGAGGTGCGTGACGTCCTCAAGACGATCGTCGCCTCGGCCCGCGAGCTGCTCGACGCGGAGTACGCCGCGCTCGGCGTCCCCGACGACCACGGCGGCTTCGCCCAGTTCGTGGTCGACGGCGTCAGCGACGACCAGTGGAAGGCCATAGGCCCCCTCCCGCGCCAGCACGGCATCCTCGCCGCGATGCTCCGCGAGGACGGACCCCAGCGCCTCGCCGACGTACGCAGGGACCCCCGCTTCGAGGGCTGGCCCAGTGCCCACCCCGAGCTGGTCGACTTCCTGGGCCTGCCCATCCGCGACGGCGACGAGGTCATCGGCGCCCTGTTCCTGGCCAACAAAAGGGCCCCGGCGGGGGGAAGCCCCGAAGACCCCCAAGACCCCTTCGGTCCCTCGTGCCCCGCACCCGAGGGCGCCTGCGGGTTCACCCAGGACGACGAGGACGTGCTGGGCATCCTGGCCCAGCACGCGGCGATCGCCCTCACCAACGCCCGGCTCTACGAGCGCAGCCGCGAACTGACCATCGCCGAGGAACGCTCCCGCCTCGCCCACGAACTGCACGACGCCGTCAGCCAGAAGCTGTTCTCCCTGCGCCTCACCGCCCAGGCGGCCGCCCGCCTCGTGGACCGCGACCCGGCCCGGGCCAAGGGAGAGCTCCAGCAGGTGGCCGCCCTGGCGGCCGAGGCCGCCGACGAACTGCGCGCCGCGGTCGTCGAGCTGCGCCCCGCGGCCCTCGACGAGGACGGCCTCGTCCCCACCCTCCGTACCCAGATCCAGGTCCTCGACCGTGCCCACAGCGCGCGCGTGACCTTCGCCGGACACGGTGCGCGCGCCCTGCCCGCCGCACAGGAGGAGGCCGTGCTGCGCGTCGCCCAGGAGGCGCTGCACAACGCCCTGCGGCACTCGGGGGCGGACCGTGTCGACGTCACCCTGGGCCGACGCGGAAGCGGCGCCGTTCTGCGGGTCACCGACGACGGCAAGGGGTTCGACCCGCAGATCATCCGCAGTGCCGGACGGCATCTCGGCCTGGTCTCCATGCGCGACCGGGCGAGCGGGGTCGGCGGCAGCCTGACCGTGGAATCGGCGCCCGGCAAGGGCACCACGATCGAGATGGAGGTTCCCGGTGGCTGACGCGATCAGGGTGCTGCTCGTCGACGACCATCAGGTGGTCCGCCGAGGGCTGCGCACCTTTCTGGAGGTGCAGGACGACATCGAGGTCGTCGGCGAGGCGGCGGACGGCGCCGCAGGAGTCGCCCTCGCCGGGGAGCTGCGGCCCGACGTGATCCTGATGGACGTCAGGATGCCGGGCATGGACGGCGTGGAGGCCCTGCGCCGGCTCCGCGAACTGGACCACCCCGCGCGCGTGCTGATCGTCACCAGCTTCACCGAGCAGCGCACCGTGGTCCCGGCCCTGCGCGCGGGCGCCGCCGGATACGTGTACAAGGACATCGACCCCGACGCGCTCGCCGGAGCCATTCGCTCGGTGCACGCCGGACACGTCCTCCTCCAGGCCGAGGTCGCCGGCGCTCTGCTGGCCCAGGAGGAGACCCACTCCGGCCAGGGCCGGGCCGGTTCGCTCACGGAGCGGGAGCGCGAGGTGCTCGGCCTCATAGCGGACGGCCGCTCCAACCGGGAGATCGCCCGCGCCCTGGTCCTCTCCGAGAAGACCGTGAAGACGCATGTCTCGAACATCCTGATGAAGCTCGACCTGGCGGACCGCACCCAGGCCGCCCTGTGGGCGGTGCGCCACGGCCTGAGCGGCTGAGCACCGAACACCTGAGTACCCGAGCGGTGAGCCGGGGGAGGCCGACCCGTGACGTGCCGGGCCGGGCGGATGGTTCCCCTCCGGTGCGAGATTCATACCGTAGTGGGAATGTCCCCCGGATGGCGCATCCTTCTTCGGCCTCCCGCCGTTCTCCCGTGCGTACCGCGGCGCCTGCCGCGGTGACCGCGAGGAGGGCTCGGAAAGTGAAGAACCTGAAGAAGGCAGCGGCCGTGACGATGGTGGCCGGCGGTCTGCTCGCCGCCGGCACGGGCATGGCCTCCGCCACCGACGGCGCGCACGCCGGCGGCAAGGCCGTGGGCTCCCCGGGCGTCGTCTCGGGCAACGTCATCCAGGTCCCGGTCGACGTCCCGGTCAACGTGTCCGGCAACAGCGTCAACGTGATCGGCCTGCTGAACCCCGCCTTCGGCAACGTGGCCGTCAACGGCTGACGCCTGTCACCCCACCGGTGACGCTCCCGGCCTCCCGGCCCCACCCGGGAGGCCGCTCGGTCCGCCCACGCCGATCACGCAGGGGCCGGGGCTCACCGGGCCCCCCGCTCCCGTTCCTCCACGACGGAGTTGTACGCCGCGACCTGCGCCCGCCGGGCCGTCCGCTCCACCGGCCGCAGGGCCTCCCCGCGCGCCGCCATCTCCGACGCGCTCACCGCGCCCCCGTGCCCGTTCGCACCGGCCAGCGAGACCAGCGTCCCCACCCGCCGGGCCAGCTCCAGCACCCGTACCGCTCGCGGCGGATATCCCGGCGCCAGCACCTCACGGCCCGACTCCGCCCGGGCCCGGTACGCTTCGATCGCCGCTTCGGCCACCGGACCCGAGCCGGCCACGTCCAGCCGCGTCAGCACCTCGGTCGCCTCCCTGAGCGCCTCCGCCAGTTCCCGCTCCGCCTCGCCGAGCGAGGGCACGTCGGCGGGCGGCGCCTCCCGCACCGCCAGGCAGTGCCAGACGACCTCCACATGCACATCACCCGCGGGCCCGGCCTCCCGCACCTGCGGCACCAGCCCGAAGGCGGCCCCGTGACCGACCACCGCCTCCCCGGCCTCCAGCGCCCGCGCGTTGAACTCCGGCGGCCCGCTCAGCCCCAGTGGATGCCCCGGCATGGGCAGCGCGACCCGCAGCCCGGTCACCCCGAGCGTCCGCAGGCGCCCCAGCGCCAGCGTGAGACCCACCGGCGCGGACTCACCCGGCACCCCCTCCACCCGGTGCACCGCGTCCTCGCCGACGATGGCGAGCACGGCGTCATCCGGAGAGACAAGACCGGCAATAAGGGCATTTCCCCAGGAGGCGAGACGTCCTGAACGTGGTTCCGAGAGCATGCCTCCACCCTAAGGACAGGACCGAGGGGATGTCCGGGCCGACCGGTGGCGTAGATTTCATGGAGGGCCGCGCCCACGGGCGCGGCGGACCGACCACAGGCGTACGACAGAGCCGAGAACCCGGCCACACTGCAAGGGGAGACAACGCGCTCATGAGCGATGTTCTGGAGCTTCAGGACGTATCCGTGGTCCGCGAGGGCCGGGCTCTGGTGGACCAGGTCTCCTGGTCGGTGAAGGAGGGCGAGCGCTGGGTCATCCTCGGTCCCAACGGCGCCGGGAAGACCACCCTGCTGAATATCGCCTCCAGTTACCTGTTCCCGAGCAAGGGCACCGCCACCATCCTCGGCGAGACCCTCGGCACCCCCGGCACCGACGTCTTCGAACTGCGCCCGCGCATCGGCATCGCCGGGAACGGCATGGCCGACAAGCTCCCCAAGAACCAGACGGTCCTGCAGACCGTGCTGACCGCCGCCTACGGGATGACCGCCGGCTGGCAGGAGGAGTACGAGGACATCGACGAACAGCGCGCCCGCGCCTTCCTCGACCGCCTCGGCATGTCCGAATTCGTCGACCGCAGGTTCGGCACCCTCTCCGAGGGCGAGCGCAAGCGCACCCTCATCGCCCGCGCGCTGATGACCGACCCCGAACTGCTGCTCCTCGACGAGCCCGCCGCCGGCCTCGACCTGGGCGGCCGCGAGGACCTCGTGCGCCGCCTCGGCCGCCTCGCCCGCGACCCGATCGCCCCCTCCATGGTCATGGTCACGCACCACGTCGAGGAGATCGCCCCCGGCTTCACCCACGTCCTGATGATCCGCCAGGGCCAGATCCTGGCCGCCGGTCCGCTGGAGCTCGAACTCACCTCCCGCAACCTCTCCCTCTGCTTCGGCCTCCCGCTCGTCGTGGAGCAGGTCGGCGACCGCTGGACCGCGCAGGGCCTCCCGATGGCCTGAATCCGGCCGGGAGGTTCCGTCCACTCAGAAACCGGGCCCGGAAGGCCCTTTCGAATGTCCCGGCGCCCTGTCGGTGACCGGGTGCACGGTCCTACCATGCCCCTGTGGACATCGATGCATGGCTGTGGTGGCTGATCGGCGCGGCGGTACTCGGCATCGCGCTGGTGATCACCGCGATGCCCGAACTCGGCATGCTCGCGGTGGGCGCCGTCGCCGCGGCGGTGGTCTCCGGAATCTTCGGCGGCGGCGCCGTGGTCCAGGTCGTGGTCTTCACCGTCGTCTCGACCGCTCTCATCGCCGTCGTACGCCCCATCGCGAACAGGCAGCGCGCACAACGCCCCCACCTCGCCAGCGGCGTCGACGCCCTGAAGGGCAGACAGGCCGTCGTGCTGGAACGGGTCGACGGCTCCGGCGGCCGGATCAAGCTGGCCGGCGAGATCTGGTCGGCACGTTCCCTCGACGCCGCCCGCTCTTACGAAGTGGGCCAGGAAGTGGACGTCGTGGAGATCGAGGGAGCCACGGCGATCGTCATGTGATCCCGCACCACTGGCTCGCACAGGACAACAACTGGGCCGAACGGCCACCGAGTTGCACGACGGTCTGTCAGACTCGACCAGCAAGATCCGTAACAGGCATAGGATCTGACGAAGGCGCCGAGGCGAAGAAGGGTTCGGGAAACCGACGATGCAACCGATCATCATCGTCCTGATCATCCTGGTGGTGTTGGTCTTCATCGCCCTGATCAAGACGATCCAAGTCATCCCGCAGGCCAGCGCCGCCATCGTCGAGCGCTTCGGCCGCTACACCCGCACACTCAACGCGGGCCTCAACATCGTCGTCCCGTTCATAGACACCATCCGCAACCGGATCGACCTGCGCGAACAGGTCGTCCCGTTCCCGCCGCAGCCGGTGATCACCCAGGACAACCTGGTCGTCAACATCGACACCGTCATCTACTACCAGGTGACCGACGCACGGGCCGCGACCTACGAGGTCGCCAGCTACATCCAGGCGATCGAGCAGCTCACCGTCACCACCCTGCGCAACATCATCGGTGGCATGGACCTCGAGCGCACCCTGACCTCCCGCGAGGAGATCAACGCGGCCCTGCGCGGCGTCCTCGACGAGGCCACCGGCAAGTGGGGCATCCGCGTCAACCGCGTCGAGCTCAAGGCGATCGAGCCGCCCACCTCCATCCAGGACTCGATGGAGAAGCAGATGCGCGCCGACCGCGACAAGCGCGCCGCGATCCTCCAGGCCGAAGGTGTCCGGCAGTCCGAGATCCTGCGCGCCGAGGGCGAGAAGCAGTCCCAGATCCTGCGCGCCGAGGGCGAGGCCAAGGCCGCCGCCCTCCGGGCCGAGGGCGAGGCCCAGGCCGTCCGTACGGTCTTCGAGGCGATCCACGCGGGCGACCCCGACCAGAAGCTGCTCTCCTACCAGTACCTCCAGATGCTCCCGAAGATCGCGGAAGGCGACGCCAACAAGCTCTGGATCGTCCCCAGCGAGATCGGCGACGCCCTCAAGGGGCTCTCCGGGGCCATGGGCAACTTCGGAGGCCTGGGCGGCGGTTCGGGCGGCAACGGCGCCTCCGGCGGCGCCACGGAGCGCCGCGAGAAGCCCTCCATCGACTGACGGCCACCGCGCATGGAGCAGGTCCCCGCGCCCCCGCCCGGGCGGCGGGGCCCGCGGCCAGCGGAGCGGCCCCC